>JAPOZF010000244.1 GCA_026706165.1 Gemmatimonadota bacterium | reverse complement strand
GGATGGAGGAGATCATGTCGAGGATTATGGTGGCGTCCGGCTATGGAACACAGTTTCGGAAAATAAAGGGGGCATCCCGGAAAAAGAGAAGGGACTGTATAAAGAACTTGAGGAGTTGAAGCGGATTTCGGGCATGCAGCCGGGCGAGGTACCGGCACCTGCATTACCTGCCGGTGCTGCCGCACGGCACAGCGGACCTTCGGGGGTTAACCACGAAAATCCCGAGCTGTACGAACAACACCCGAACAGCAGCTACCCGCTACCTGCCACAGATCTCGACGCATTGATGGTTCCGCCCGTTCGATACCGACAGTTTCCCCTGTTTGCCAACCCGCCCGTGGCGGTGTTATTTTGGAATCCGGTTTTCACTCCTCCGACATCCCCCCTTCATCGCATCATCTGTCCCCGGGAATCCGCGAAGAGCCGCACTCGCTGACACCGGTACCTCCTGCGTGGAAACGATCGTTGCCGCCATAGCCGCCGGCCTGATTCTGCTTTGGGGAGGCGCGCTTGCACTGCTGAAAACGGTGGAGCGCTTCGAGAGCAGGCATGTTCTGTGGTTCGGTGCGTACACCACGGCCGTGGCCGGAGTGGTAATCGGCCTCGTCCTTTTCATTGCCCAGGAGCGCCAGCGTGACCACCGCCGCGAGTTGCAGGAGCAGATGAAGAGGGTGACTGAAAGGCTTGGCGACCTCAGCGAACAGCTTGTCGGCCAGCTGGCGGAGAAAGCGGACCTGACCGCCTCCGAATTCGAGGTGCGCTCTCGACTCCAGAACGAGAAAGCCGCCCACAAGAAGACCCGTGACAGCCTGGGCGAGCTGAATGCCCGATACCTGGAACTCGAAGCGAAACTCGACAAAGAGCGGCGCGCCCGCCTGCAGTACCAGGAAGGGCAAAACCGGCAGGCGGCGGAGCGCTTCCGGAAAGAGGAGGTGCGCTACGAGGGAATCCGCGAGGTTCTCGACTTTCACCTGGGAACGATGAAGGGAGTGCAGACGCAACTTGCCCGCATTCAGGATGAGACGGCCCGCCTCGACAGGAAGGTGTCGGGGTTGAGCGCCACTCAGAACAGCCTGATCGGCAAGGTGAATGCAACCGCTGAGGTACAGGACATGAACACCAGGAAAATCGACGCGGTGGCTCGCAGCCAGGCATCACTCTACCGCGACATTTCGCGAACCATGACCCAGGTCGACAGTCTTTACAGATGGAAAAGCAAGTAGCACCTGTCCCCTATTGCGTGGAGAGAATCATGCGTGCCTCCTGGAGAAAGGGTGTTTCCGTCACCCTGGGGAGTGTAGTTCTGCTGACGTTGTCCTGCGGCCCTTCCGAGGAAGAGATCCTGATTGCCGAGCTGCAGGAGGATTTGACCAAGGCCAACGCGACCATCGACAGCCTGAACTACACGGTCGAGTCGTCGAACCTCCTTATCGACAACATGCGTTCCCGCGTCGACAGCCTGCAGCGGGTCGATGCCAAACTGCTGCAGTCGGTTCAGCGCCTCAACAAGGCGGTCAAGAGGTGGCGGAACCTCGCCAGGGATCGCAAGCGCATGAACGAGCAGCTCACCGCGGAGATTCGCAATCTCAAACAGGAGAAACAGGCGGATAAACAGACCATCGCCAAGCTGCGCCTGCAGGCCGACAGTCTGAACGCAACCTTGCTCGAAGCCCACACCAGCATCCGGCGACAGGAGGAATACATCCGGCGCATGGAATCCGATCTCGTCGGTGCCCGGGAAGACGCCGCCACCTTGCGAAAGGCGCAAACCTCGGTGCGCGTTTTTGCGGCGACCGAATCGTTTCTGAAAGAAAACGGATACCTGAAGTCGTCGCGGGCATTCCGTCGAGGCTTTCGCAAGTCGTTCAGGATGACGAAGAAGCTGGAGCCGAACGACCCTGCCGTAAAACTGGTCGCAGCAGGGGAGACCCTGATGCTCGAAGGGGAGATAGAGGCCCTCGTGGACCGTTACGGGTCGCTCAAAAAAGGTGACGACTACCAGGTGGACCGGAGCGAGGGAATGGCGATCCTGACCTTCTCCAACGAGACGCTCGGCGGCGTCGATGTGCTGGCCGTGATGAAAGAGTAACCAGACACCATGCCCCGGTGCACCGTTTTCACCCATCCCCTTGATCCGGGCATCTTCACATTCTACCAGCCGTGAACGAACACAGCTGTTCTCACCTTGTTTCCAGATTGATCCGTCGATAGCAGGGAATCGGCGTACGCGGCATGGCGCACGATCCTCTCGCGGCTTCCGCTTCGCCGGAAAAGGTGAAGGTCGGTTTCCGGGTCGCTGACCATCGAGGCTACCTGGCGGCGGAAATCCGACTCACTCATGGTCCGCAGAATCCTGGTTCCGTCCGACGACAGTCCGAACTCGTTCTCACCGTAGACGACGACCACGTCGCCGGGCTTCGGGTCCTGTTTGTGGATCCGCCAAACCGGTTTGGATACGTTGAGAATCATGATGCCGAGGCATAGCATCAGCATCATGATGCCGAGGAACAGCTCTTTGCTGATGTCGTGTTCCACGACATCGGCATCCACCTTGCGCACCAGGCGGCTCATCCCCGGACTCCCCCGTCGCGAGCCTGGAGCCACATCTCTTCCAGCCTGCCCAACCGTCGGATAAGGTAGTCGGTGGTTTTACGAAGCGGCAGAAAGGCGAGCAGTGCCACCAGCGTAGTCTGGAAGGCGAGCACGAGGCCGGTCGCCATGGAGCTCAGAACCTTGAAGGTCTCCGTCGCCTCGTTGATGAAACCGAGCTGCCGAGCCATAAGCAGAATACCGCACACGGTTCCCAGGTAGCCATAGAAGGGAATCCGCGACAGGTCGTTGCGGGCATTCAACAGCGGCGTCCCCAGCACCCCGATCAGCTCTTCGAGCGCCCCGTCGTCCCGCATGCTGATTTCAGCGTATTGCCGGTGCTGACGGCGGAATCCCGCCAGAGCTTGCAGCCGCCGGTAAGCGAGAGTCCCCCGCGGCGGATTTCCCCCGGACGCCCAGGCGGCTTCTTCCGATTGCAAGTGCAAGGCTGTCCGTATCAGGATCAACAGGTGACCGGAGGCGGCGCCGGTAACAAGCATGTACGACCCCCGGCCCACCCACTCGATGAGATTGAATTGTGACGTGCTGGAGGCGAAGTAGAGGATGATGCCGCCGATGGCCAGTCCGGCAAGGGCCCCCAGAACGCTGGCGATTTCACGGAGCCGGGGGGTGACGATGCCGTACACCCGTTCGCGCCGTTCAATACCTCGAGCCCGGAGCAGCAACATGAGGCAGCCACTTGCACCACAGGCAATCAGGAACAGGACCCCAAGGGCGAAGGGAAGCCAGTCCACGAGCTATCTCGAGCTCCTGCGTTTTTCCACATGGATTCGCCCGCGAAACAGCTTCCACCACCGGTGGGACGCGGCTCCTGTGTAGGCGGCCAACAGGCCGAAAGCCACCAACGACAGGACATCGGTATCTCTCCGGGGCCCGAGTCTATCCACAGAAATAACCTCAGTTGCCGGGCGGCGCTGCGCTCCAAGGTCGCGGGGAGGCTGATAGTCGAGACGGCGGTCTTCCCTTCCTGCCTCGGACGGGGATGCAAACTCCTGGCGAGTCGCCGCGGATGCCCCCTTCAACTGACGCGCCGGCCCCAGCACGAGTGCACGGTCCTCGGACGGCAGCTGCTTCACCCACTTTACCAGCCTGGCTGAAGAAGCCACGCTTTCCCGCTCTTCGGAAAGGGGCTCGCTTCTGCCGAGGCTGTAGGCAATCGGCGAGATACGGGCACCTCCGAACCGCAGGTACGGCTCCAATTCCGAGTGCCTTGCCTCGAGGACCCGCGCCAACCTGCGGCGCTCCTCCTGGAGGTGGACCAGGCGGCTGATTGAGACGTGAAAATCCATAGGCTGGTCTCTTCCCCAATCATGGGGCAGACGCAGCCCTGCCGGCCCCCGGTCTCCGGCCGCCCGAACATCCGCCGCAGAGAATTGCACACTGAGCCGGATCTCACCGAACAGCTTCTCCCCCCAGACAACCCTCGCTTCGGGGATGTCCGGTTGTGGGTGGGTGTACAAAATCTCTCCGGCGGTTGCTTGTTCAGGGCTTCCCTTTGCGAGCTGCCAGGTCCCTTCACCAGTCGTTACCACTGGTCTCATGCCGCCGTCGCTCCACTCGACGTAAAGGCCTGCCATGAAACCGCTCTCGACCCTGTCGGTGTCCCGGCAATGGGCCTGCAACAGGTTGTTTTCCCGCAGGTAGAACTCGGGAATCTCGACACGTGTCGGAGTCAACCGGGTTGAGCTGACCGGGGTTCCGTTGAGGAACAGCTCCGCTTCGTCGTCCGCCCAGAACAACAGCACGATCTTTGCGTCGTCCGAAAGCAGGTTCCGGAGGGCCGAATCGCCGGTGAGCTCGTCGACGCGGTCGCGACCGAGCTGCCTCATGATCGTGTCGACCGCTGCGGCAACGGCGTTGTACTGCCGCCGCAGCGACAGGCTCCCGGCGTCCACCCGACCGGACCGACTGCGATCGGCGCCGCCCTCAATCGCGTCGATGAGGACGGGGCTGAAAAAAACCGTCGCCAACCATCCCCACGCCGGCAGCTTGCGCATCAGTCTCGGAAATAATCGCCCTGGCCCGGGTGGCGAGGGTCAGATGTTGGACCTCGATTGCCCCCCGTCGACATTGATGCACGCCCCGGTTACCCAGCTTGCTCGAGATGAAGCGAGAAAAGCGACTACCGCAGCAACTTCCCCGGGCGTTCCAAACCTGCCCGAAGGGATGTTGTCCTCCACGAATTTGGCGATTCCCTCAGGGTTCTCTTTGCGGCGGCGTTCCCAGCTTCCCCCTGGAAAGAGAATGGAACCGGGAGCAACGGTATTGACGCGAATTCCCTTCGCAGCGGCTTCCCTGGCGAAATTGGCGGTCATGCTGATCATCGCCGCCTTGGCGGCGTTGTAGGAAACCGGACCGCCTGTCTCCCGGCCGAAAATCGACGAGATGTTGACGATGCTGCCGCCGCCCCGATTCTCCATGACCGGCAGTGCGGCTCTCGACATTCGTACGGCCGAGAAAAAACTCAGGGAGAATACCCGTTCCCACTCGTCGTCGGTGATGTCGGCGAACGGTGTCCATACCGAACCACCGACGTTGTTGACGAGGACATCGACCCCCCCGAACCGGTCCCTTGCGGCGGCGACCACCCGTTGGGACTCGTCCGGCGAGGTAACGTCTGCCACTGCACAGCCGACTTCAACGCCTTCATCGGCAAGCTCTCCGGCAGCCGCCTGGAGCGGTTCGGCGGTCCTTGCACAGATGAACAAGTGCGCCCCTTCCGCGGCCAGACAACGTGCGATTCCGAGCCCGATGCCGCGGCTGGCGCCGGTGACGAGAGCGACCTTTCCCTTCAGTTCGAGATCCATTCCGCGTTCCTCTTTCCTAGGCGGGACTGTTGAGCACGAGAAGCAGGAGATACACAACAAAAAGCCCCAGCAGGACGACGCCTTTCCACCGGTCGAAGCGGTACCCGATACGCATCAGCCCCAACATGGTGAAGACGACCACGAGCATGGCGGGGAACATGAAATGGATGACTTCCTCCTCCACCTTCAGGTCGTTGACGACAGCCGAGGCGCCGGCTATCCAGCAGATGTTGAGGATATCCGCCCCGAGGATGTTCCCGACTGCGACGCTTCCCTGTCGTTTCAGGGCCGAGGCGACACAGGTGGCTATTTCCGGGATGGACGTTCCGAGGGCTATCAGGCCGAGGGCGACGACTGTCTCGGAGACCCCGAGTCCGAGGGCGACCACCTCTGCTGACTCGACGATGTACTCGCTGCTGACGATCACCCCCCCCAAACCTGCGGCAAACAGCAGCAGGATTCGCAACAGCGAGCGTTCAGGCACACCTTCGGGGACGTCACCCTGGCTGGGATTGCGGCGCCGCTGCAGGTAGGTGAATACGAGGTAACCGCAGAAACCTGCCACGAGGAGAAGCCCCTCCCAACGGGCCAGGGTCCCGTCGAAGCTCAGGGCGTAGGCGACGACGTCGACGCAGATCAGGAAGATCGCCGCGGCCCTGAAAACGCTCCTGTCGATCAGGACCACTGCCGGCGAGAGCAGCGCCACGAGGGGAAGGGCGAGGACATCGTCGTAGATGACCGAGCCGACGGCGTTCCCCAGGGCAAGTTCCGATTTGCCCGAAGCAGCGGCCTGCACCGAAACCGCCAGCTCGGGGGCCGTGGTTCCGATGCTGACGATGACGATGCCGATGAGTATGGCCGGCACCTGCATGCGGCGGGCGAGATCCACGGCACCCTCCACCATCCAGTCGGCACACTTCCACAGGACGGCAAAACAGAGGACCATGACCGCTGAAGCGGTCCAGAAATCCATCGATATCTTGTTGAAACTGAGGGAGTTACAGTGAAGGGAGAAGACCTGAGGAGGACGCTTACATTAGGACTGCCCTCCGCCCTTGTCAAGGGAGGCACTCTGCCAAACGATGGCACAAACAAACATCGCTCACTGCATTTTTCGGGGTGCAGGTCGTCGTCTTCCGGTTTGCAAAGGCCGGAAACCCTGGATTAATCGAGCAAGATATTCCGATTGATTTGGCAATTATTGCAGTAATAATTATGCTTATATAGGCATAATTATTACATTTTTCCTGCGGCCTGACTGTGGAACCGGCCTTCCCAGTTTCATCGAGAGGAGACTGAAAACAGATGGAAATCAGGGCCACCGATCTCACGGGGCGGACCGTTCTCATGGCAGTGTCCGGTGGACTGGACAGCTGCACCATTACCCACTGGCTCGCTCGGCAGGGAGTCGGGGTAATTGCCTACACCGCGGACCTCGGTCAGCCGGATGAGGACGACATCGAGGATGTGCGCAATCGCATGCTGGCCTGCGGCGCCAGGGAGGCCATTCTCGATGATCTCAGATCTGAAATCGCCGCTGCCGGATTGCAGCTGATTCAGGCATCGGCGCGCTACGAAGGCGGGTACTGGAATACCACCGCCATTGCCCGCCACGTGGTCGTGGCCGGAATGATTCCAGTTTTGCGGCAGCACGGGGTCGGGATTCTGGGCCACGGCTGCACCGGCCGCGGCAACGATCAGGTTCGCTTCGAACTGGCGGCCCGGATGCTCGACCCCGCCATCGGTGTGTACGCTCCCTGGCGCGACCCCGCTTTCCTTCAGGAGTTCGGAGGCCGCCGACAGATGATCGACTACTGCAGCGGCCACGGCCTGCCGGTCAGGGCGACTCACCATTCCCCTTATTCGACAGACGCCAACATGCTGGGACTGACCCACGAAGCAGGTGAGCTCGAAGACCTTGCAACCCCGGCCTCGCGAATCGATCCGGGGATGGGAGTGTTCCCCGTGGACGCTCCGAACGAACCCGAGACTGTCGACATCCACTTTGAGAGCGGCCTGCCTGTCAAAGTCGGACAGAGCGAGGTTGACCCGGTCGGAGCGATCGAGACCTGCAATGAGATCGCCGGCCGCAATGGTGTAGGGATCGGATTGCACACCGTCGAAAACCGCTTTGTCGGCATCAAATCCCGCGGGGTGTACGAGGCGCCCGGAATGGAGCTTCTGGGCCGCAGCTACGAGTACCTGCTGCAATTGATTCTCGACCGCCGCTGCCGACGGTTGTACGATCAGATATCGACCCACATAGCCGAACAGATATACCAGGGATACGGGTTCGACACCGCGACCCGGGCCTCATGGGCTTTCATGAAACAGCTCAGCCGCATGGCAACCGGAACAATTTCCTCGACACTCTACAAGGGAAACGTGTCCTTTCGCGCTGCCGCTGGCGCGCCGCACAGCCTGTACGACGCCGACACCTCTTCAATGGAGGAAATCGGTGAATTCGACCACCGCGATTCCCAGGGGTTTCTCGGCGTCCTCGGTGTTTCCGCCAGGGCGCTCAACCACGCCGGCCAAAGCGGTTTAAGGGACGAATGAAAGGGTGCGGCAGGGTTGCGGGGCTTCCCCGGTAACGCAGAGGTCAGCGCTTCAACAGGGAGTCGAGCTCTCCGAGAATGCGATCGAGCTCGCGGCGGTCGAACGCATCCAGATTCGGGCCCGGGATTCTTCTTTTCGCGGTTGAAATGAGGCCCCTTCTCACGAGGACCTCCTTGTAAACGGCCAGTCCGTACAACCTCTCGTAACTCATCAAGGGCAGGATGCGTTCGAAAAGAGCGCGGGCCTCCTCCTCGGCGCCCCGTTCCAGCTTTCCCCAGATGGAAGCGAGCAGGTCCGCATTGTGAGAACCGGGCATGTTGCCTGCCGCCCCGCGCAGGTATTCGTCAATGAGAAAGATGCCGCCCTGGCCGCCGAATATGCCTTTGCATGCGGGCCCTGTGGCTGACAGTGTTGCCGAAATACGCTGTGGTTCCGGCGCCACCTCCTCCTTGATATAGTCGACCCCATCCAACTCCCGGCAGATCCGGAGGAGCAGTTCAGGGCTCATCGGGGTCCCGAGCGGGGCGCTGAAATTCTGCACGATGACGGGGACGGTCAGCTGGTTCGAGAGGTGTTCGAAATACCGGAAACACCCCTCCGGTTCCCGGGGCAATACCAGGGGCGGCATCGACATAACCCCTGCCGCGCCGATCCCTTCGGCGAACCTGCCGAGTTCGACGGCAGGCAGTTCGTGGCCGGAGGTGATCGAGGCGATTACCGGCAGGCGTCCCTGCGCCGCGCTGACCGCGGTTTCCAGCCAGCGCCTGCGTTCACTGTCGGAAAGGGTGGTGAACTCGCTCGCGTTCGCCGGTCCGACGACACCGCGGACTCCCACTTCGACACAGAGTTCCACCTGCCTTCGAAGCCCCTCCTCGTCGAGTTCCAGGGAATCGGAAAAAGGGGTGATGATTATGGCGAAAATCCCCGACCAGCTGTCAGCCCGTGTTCCGTTTCCGATGGTGGTTCCTTCCTTTTTCTGGGGTTGTGTTTTCACTTCCCCTCGACAGCTACCCATACCTGTACTCCGCCTTCGGCAACCGGCTCCCCGCGGAAACCACCGTACAGCGCCGCCACCTCGAAACCGCTGGCTCGCAACATCCCTTCCATGTGAACCCTGGAGCAGCAGCGCAACAACAGCGCTGTTGTCCGGCTTCGCAGCAACCGGCCGTTTTCGTCGCGCTCGTCGAAGATCAGCTGCTGCCGGAGAATGCCGGCGTCGGTGTCGATATGGCGTGTGTAGCGGACGCCGACGGTGAGGCCGCCTCCTGCCGAAAAGCTGGTGTCGAGAGCCGGCTCAGGCTGCTCGTCGAGGAATTCGCAATCGAAGGTGTCGAATACCAGCGCGCCTCCGGGGCGCAGATGCTCGCGGATCCGCTGCAGGCAGCGCCGCTGATCTGCGTCGGTCAGCAGATGCTGAAAAGCGCGGTACGGGACGATAACCAGGGCGAACTGCTCCCGAAGACGGAAATCGCGCATATCTCCGCGAATGGCATTTGCCTTTCCGCTGCGGTGTTGCCGGAGCCCGGCGAGCCTGAGCCGCAATTGCCGGAGCATCTGCGCCGAGCGCTCTATGCCGACCACGGCCTTGCCGGTTTCTGCTATCGGGATCAGGATGCGCCCGCTGCCACACCCCAATTCGAGGATTGGTGAACCAGCCTGCCCGGCGGCGAGCAGATAGAAATCGAGGTCGCCGTCGATCCCGGTGAAGTACTGGTCGTAGTACTGCGCCTGGGGACCTGTGTATTCTTCGATGGGCAGCCGGATTCTACAGCAGGTCTTCCACCACCGATTTTTCTTCGTGAAGCTCGGTGTTGGTGGCATCGATCTTCCGCCGGGCGAAGTCGCTCAGGGAAAGATCCTGAACGACCTTCCAATTGCCGCTGCCATCGCTCCTGACAGGGTAGGAAAAGATGACACCGGGAGCGATCCCGTAGCTGCCGTCGGAGGGAACTGCGGCTGAAAACCAGTCCCCCTTCGGCGTCGGAGACTGCATGCTGGTCACGTGATCGAGGGCGGCGTTGGCCGCCGAGGCGGCCGACGACAGGCCGCGGGCGCCAATTACAGCCGCCCCGCGCTGCTGAACGATCTCGATGAATTCGCCCTGTATCCAGTCCTGGTCGTCGATGACTTCCGCTGCGGACTTGCCGCCTATTCGGGCATTTTCGGCGTCCGGGTACTGCGTCGCGCTGTGGTTGCCCCAGATTGCGACGTTGGTCACCGAAGTCACGGGGACGCCCGCCTTCCTGGAGAGTTGGGTCATTGCCCGGTTCTGGTCCAGCCGCGTCATGGCGTGGAAACGCCCGGCGGGGATACCCGCCTTGACCCCTTGGCTCATCGCAATCAGGCAGTTGGTGTTGGCGGGATTGCCGACCACCAGAACCCTGACATCCCCGGCCGCCTTCGCCAATGCCCGGCCTTGACCGATGAAGATCGGCCCGTTTTCCCGCAGGAGGTCTCCCCGCTCCATCCCCTTTCCCCGCGGTTTGGCGCCGACAAGCAGGGCCCAGTTGACCCCGTCGAAGGCGACCTCCGCCCTGTCGGTAGCAACGACGTCAGTCAACAAGGGAAAGGCGCAGTCGTCCAGTTCCATCACCACACCGTCGAGGGCGGGCAGGGCCGGGGTTATTTCAAGCAGGTTAAGGGCGACCTTGGTGTCGGCCCCGAAGATCTCACCCGAAGCCAGTCGGGGCAGCAAGGCGTACCCGATTTGTCCCGCTGCCCCGGTGACGGCGACTCGAACCGTTCCCGCCATATCCAGATCGATGCTCCTCTCCAACCGAGTTGTGAATCGCGACAAATCAGAAACTGGAGAAACCGTCCGGGCCCGGCAAATGATCCAGCGGCCTCGGCAGCGGCTACAGAGGACATGTTCCGCGCCGAAACCATATTCCGGAGGCGATTCTGTTGACACTTCAGGGCCGTGAACTACCTTCTTCTGCCGCCTCGGAAGGGGGGGATACCCAAGTGGTCAACGGGGGTAGACTGTAAATCTACTGGCGTACGCCTTCGCAGGTTCGAATCCTGCTCCCCCCACCACCCACCCCTTTTCCTGCTTCGCCATCCACTCCGTTTTACCTTCCCGCAACCGGGTAGTTTCGTTCATTCCTGAAGGCAACAGCAGCCTCGAGGTTCTCTCCAACTCCTGCGAAATTCACGTGAGCTTCCCCCCGTGAATTCCAGCATGGCGATGCCGCGGCTCCATTGCCCTTGGGTCCGGCTCCAGGAATCCACGCCTGGATCTGCGGCGGAACCTGCGGTTAAAGGAGAACGAACCAGAGGCGAGCGGGATTACCGGCCTTTGAGCTCCCTGCGGATGGAACCGAGCTTGTCACGGTTTGTTCCGTCCAGCCGGTTGCAGGCCTCGAAGAGAAACGCGAGGACCCCGCTGAGGAGCGCGCTCACCGCGAAAGCTCCTGCGACGATCAGGGTTCGTCGTGGGCCGCTGCGGGTGCGAGGGGGCGTCGCCGGGTCGAGAATCTGCAGGGTTGGAGTGTTGAGGGCCTCGCGGTATTTCGCCTCTTCGAACTTGGTCCCGAGGAAACGGATGATCTCAGCGCGCAGGTCGACTGCGAGGGTGAGTTCGGAGTGCTCGAGCATCAACCCTGGCAGTTCGCGAAGAGGCGGACCGAGGGACTCGAGGGGCTCGGCGTATCCGGGTTGTCCCGGGTAATTCCCTGTGATTGCCAGCTCCCCCTGGAGCTTCTTCATCTGGTCACGCAGGGCGGTGACCTTCAGCTCGTACAGCTTTCGGTCTTCGTGCTGAGGATGGAGCTGGCGCTCCAGGAGGCTGAGCTCGACCTCGAGTTCGGCCAGCTCGATGACGATTCCTTTCAAAACATCGACGGCGGCGCCGGTCTGAGCCTGGAGATCGACCAATCCGTGTTGCTCCTGAAATGACTGCAATGACTTCGCGCTCAGCCTGAGTTCTTCTTCGGTCAGCCCGATTCGCTTTTCAAGGAATTCCCTCAGATCGCGTGCCTGCTGGCGTTTGAATCGGCGATTGACGCTGTCGAGCTGTCTGGCAACCCCATTGGTCAGGTCGGCAGCAAGCTGCGGGTCATCCGCGATGACGCGAATCGTCAACGAGCCGTCCTCTTCCAGCTCGTAATCGATCTGGTCGCGCAGGATTTCTATCGCTCTGTCCCGGTGCCCCACCTCGTAGAGGGAAACCAATTCGAACTCGTCGACGGTCCCGCCGGCGACCCGGTTGCTTTCGAGAAAGGTTATCAATCGCTCCGATGGGGTTGCCCCTCCAACCAGACCGCGAAGACCCGCCGGCATCGCGTTCCCCATGAAGAGGGACAGCCCTATCCGTGCTCCTCCCTCTTCTTCCGGAGGCAGCAGCTTCGTCTGCGCTGTCCAGGTTTGAGGCAACAGCAGGCTTGTTACAACCGCGGCGACCGTCACTGCCAGTGTCGATGTCGCGATGAAGCGTCGCCACCTGGCCAGTACGAACAGGTAATCGAGAAGGTTCTTTTCGTCCCGGAGGGGCCGTTCGGATTCACTCATGGATTTCCACCACCAAGCCGGCATCGTCGAAGGGGAGTTGCAGGAGGCGGCTTTCGATGCTGCTTTTTCTCCAGGCTTCCTGCATCGCCTTTCCGGGAGTCTCGTCCCCCGCTCGCACCAGTGCGACCAGGGAGGGACCCGAACCGCTCAGTGCGGCGCCGAGGGCTCCCGCCTCCATGGCTGCGTCACACACCGCCTGCATTCCGGGGACAAGCCCGAGACGATACGGCTGGTGCAGCAGGTCGCGCATCGCACGGGGCAGCAGCTCTACTTCACCAGAGGCGACCGCCGCGGTAAGAAGGGCGACCCGGGCCTGGTTGGCGACCGCGTCGCCGAACGGGACGGTAACGGGCAAGGCAGCCCGCGAGGGGATGGTCTCCAGCTCGAAGTCGGGAACGACTACGGCAGCCTCCAGTTCGAGTGGCGCGGGAAGCCGCACGAAATCGGCTGTCCCGGCTGCGTGAGCGGTCACGCAGAATCCCCCGAAAAGACTGGCACAGACATTGTCGGCGTGTCCCTCCCTTGCCGACGCCTGCGCCAGCAGCTGGCCGCGGTCGACCTCGTCCCCGGCCAGAGCTGCAGCCGCGGCGAGTCCGGCCAGCGTCGCCGCGGCGCTGCTCCCGAGCCCCCGGGCCAGGGGAATGCTGTTGTTCGACTCCACCTTCAGAAATCCGGGTCGATACCCGGATTCTTCGAATGCCCTGGACATGGCGACAAACACCGGGTTGGTCTCGTCACCCGGAAGGGCCTCGGAACCCTCCCCGTTCAGGGAGATTTCGACCCCGGATCCGGACCGTTCGGTGACGTCGAGAGTGTGGTGGAGGGAGAGCGCCAGCCCGATGCAGTCGAAGCCCGGCCCCAGGTTGGCGGTGGAAGCCGGCACTGTCACCCGGACCCTCACGCCGGCTCGCGCGAGCAGTGCTCGAACAGCTCCGCCATCTCGACGCTGATCGCGTCGGCCACCGGCATCCCTTTTGGCGTGAGCCGCATATGGCTGTCTCCCATCTCGAGATAGCCCTCCGTCACAAGTGGAACCCCCTTCAGTTGGTTCCAGAGACGCAACCTCTCCCCTTTGCTCAAGGCCACTCCGTCCCTGGTGCGCAGCCCGAGAAACAGGCGCTCCCTGTTCCCGGTGGACGGGTCGATGAACTCCTGCCCCGCTGCAGGGGAATCTCCCCCTTCAACCGCGCCGATGTATTCGTGCAGGCCGGCGCGGTTCCAGCTGCGCACTCCCTTCAAATGGCTGTGCGCCGACATGCCTACGCCGAGGTACTCCCCACGGGACCAGTATGCCGAATTGTGGCGGCAACGATGGCCAGGCCTGGCGAAGTTCGACACCTCGTACTGCTCGTACCCCGCTCGGGAAAGCGCTTCGATTCCCAGGGAGAACTGTTCGGCCTCTTCATCCTCGGATTGCGGTCGAACGCGGCCTGAGGCAACCTGTTTCTCCAGCCTGGTCCCTTCCTCTATCGTCAATGAATAGGTCGATACATGGTCGGGAGAGAGACGTATGACAGTGTCCAGGGTCCCCTGCCAATCGCTGCGAGGCACTCCCGGAACGGCAAAGATCAGGTCGAGATTGACGCTGGCGAACCCGGCCCTTCGAGCGGATTCGAAGGCCGCCTCCGCGTCAACGGCGGAGTGAAGACGTCCAAGCTTTTTCAGGCAGGAGTCGCGGAACGACTGGGCCCCGATACTGATGCGGTTGAACCCGATCTTCCGGAAGTCTCCGAACCGGGCGCTGTCCTCTCTTCCCGGATTCGCTTCCATGGTGATCTCGCAATCCGCTGCGATCCCGCAGGTGCTGTCGGCGGTTTCGAGAATCCGGGAAAGGTGGGGTGCCTCGAGGCGGCTGGGAGTACCGCCGCCGAAATAGACCGTAGCGAACAGACCCTGGATCTCCTCCCCACGGCATGCCAGTTCCCGGCACACCGCATCGACGTAACGCTCGTGGGAGGACCGCCTGCCCGCGACCACGGCAAAGCCGCAATAGGGACAGTGCTGCGGACAGAACGGAATATGCACGTACAACCCCGCCCGTTTCGTTTTCCTGTGAAGGGAGGCGGTCATCAGATCACCGCATCTCCCAGCCGCGACCACCGGATCCGCCAGGGCAGGGAGCGAATCGAGTCGAAAGAGGAAACCCGGGGGTTCCCGTCCCCTCGATCCGGGACTTCGGGTTCCGATGACCAGCACACCAGGAGGCCCCGTCCGACTGCGAGTTCGTTGGGCAGCGGCCCCCAGTGACGGCTGTCCCGGCTGTTGTCGCGGTTGTCCCCGACGAGAAACAGATGGCCGTCCGGGACTTCGATCGGGGCCATGTTGTCCCTTGGAGTTTGCGAGGCCTCGTATACACGGGGATCGAGGTACTTGGAGAACGGCGGATCCCGCAGCCGGACACCGTCAACATACAGCACCTTTCTCCTCACCTCGATTCTCTGTCCGCCCACTGCAACGCACCTCTTTGCGTACAGTCGATCGCTGTCCGGCGCCCGGAAAATAACCACGTCACCGGGGCGCGGGTCCCGCACCCCGGGAAGGCGGATTTTCGTAAACGGGATTCGGGCGCCGTATGAGATTTTTTCGATCAGGAGGTAATCCCCGTAGAGAACGGTGTCCTCCATGGAACGGGAAGGAATCCGGTAGCCGTCAAGGAAGAGAGCGGCCGTCAGGCCTGCTGCCGCCGCAGCTGTCAGGACAGGCGCTTTTTTCCATGCCTTTTCCTTTTTCTTCGCACGTACCAGCTTTCCCGGACTCGCTTTTTTCCCGGTGGTTTTTCTGCGTCCCATATCAGCGGGTCTGCCTCGCGCCGCCATCAGTCCTCGATTCTGAGCGCGGCCAGAAATGCCTCCTGAGGGATCTCGACGTTGCCGAACCGTTTCATCCGCTTCTTTCCCTCTTTCTGGCGCTCCAGCAGCTTGCGCTTGCGCGTCACATCGCCGCCGTAGCACTTGGCGATCACGTTTTTCCGGAACGGCCTTACGGTCTCGCGAGCGATCACCTTGCTGCCGATTGCCGCCTGGATCACCACTTCGAACATCTGCCGCGGAATCAGCTCCTTGAGCTTGGCGCACAACCGGCGTCCCCAGTCCTGCGCCTTGTCGCGGTGAATGATAACGGCCAGGGCGTCCATCAGGTCTCCGTTGATCAGCACGTCGACTCGCTGCAGGGGACCTGCCCGCATCTCCCTGTGCTCGTAATCCAACGATGCGTACCCCCGCGATACCGACTTCAGCCGGTCGTAGAAATCGACGACGACTTCGGCGAGCGGCAGCTCGTAATGGAGGAGTGCGCGGCTGCCGTCCAGGTATTCGGTGTTTACGTACGAACCGCGGCGGTCTTCCGCGACCTGCATGACACTGCCGATGAACTGGCTGGGGACCAAAATCTGCGCGTCAAGCATGGGTTCGCGGATTTCGTCGATTTCACCCGGGGACGGCAGCAGGGAGGGGTTGTCGACCTCAACCACCTCCCCCCTTTTGGTGGAGACTTCGTAGCGCACGTTCGGCAAGGTGGTGATGATTTCGATCTGATACTCCCGATCCAGCCTCTCCTGAACGATCTCCATGTGCAGAAGCCCAAGGAATCCGCAGCGGAAACCGAACCCCAGCGCCGGCGAGGTCTCCGGTTCGTACGTGAAGGCGGCGTCGTTCAACCCCAGTCGGTCCAGGGCGTCCCGAAGTTCGGCGTGTTGGTCGGGGTGGACCGGGTAAACCCCGCTGAATACCATCGGTTTGAGTGGCATGTATCCGGGAAGCGGATCGACCTTTGCCGCTCCGGAGTCGAGGACAGTGTCACCTACACGGGCTTCTGAGAGTCTCTTTACTCCGGCAATCAGATAGCCGACATCCCCCGCCTGGAGTGAATCGCACGGAATCCGCTCGATTCGCAGTCGCCCGATCTCCTCCACCTCGTATTCCCTGCCCGTGGAATGGAAGCGTATTTTCCCTCCTTTGCGAATCTCTCCATCGACGACGCGGATGAAACAGATGACGCCCCGGTACTGGTCGTAGAGGGAATCGAAAACCAGGGCTCGAAGGGGGCCTGTTTCCAGACCTGTGGGAGGCGGGACCCGATCGACGATCGCCTGGGTGACCTTCTCGATTCCAATCCCCTCCCTGGCGCTGATGCAGATAACCTCTTCTTCGGCTCCTTCCCCGATCAGGTCGGCGATCTGTTGGCGGACGCTGGCTACCTGGGCACCTGGCATATCGATCTTGTTGATACAGGGGATTACCGCCAGGTCGTGACCCATGGCGAGCAAGAGGTTGCTCACCGTCTGCGCTTCGACACCCTGGGTGGCATCGACCACCAGCACGGCTCCCTCGCAGGCGGCCAGGCTTCGGGAGACCTCGTACGCGAAGTCCACGTGCCCGGGGGTATCGATCAGATTGAAGGCATACTCTTCCCCGCCCCCGGCCCTGTGTTGCATGTGCACGGCGTGCGCCTTGATGGTTATCCCGCGCTCCCGCTCGAGGTCCATGTTGTCGAGGACCTGGTCCTGCATCTGCTTGGGAGCGAGGGTTTCGGTGTACTCGAGAAGGCGATCGGCCAGGGTGGATTTTCCGTGATCGATATGGGCGATAATGCAGAAGTTGCGCGTAAAAAACTGCTTGCTCGGATCTGTCACGAAATTACCGGTTCAAGGCTTGCCGGGTTCTGATTCCCCCGTGTGGGGCGGCAGGATGATTTGAAACTGGTGGGCAGAAATCAACGGTATTGGAGGATTACCGATAAGGCTCGAAAATAGCCATCCCTCCATCTTCCCGTCAAACCGGAACTCACACCAATTCCGCCGGACTCCAAGGGGCTCTTGCAAGTCAATCCGGAGAACCTCGGTTTCGGTCCATTGTCTTCCTGCCAGAAAATCCTTTATGCAGGCAATCCCTCCTTGCTCAAATGAAACAGCGCAGCTATCTTGAAACTTTCCTGTTCGGTTCAGCGGTCAATTTGACCAACCGCCCGGCCTTTTTGGAGTGCGACGCCGCTTTGGGCAATACCCAATGGAAAGGGCTTCAAAAAATAGAGGGGAAGAAACAGCGTGCCGAAGCTGAAATCTTCAAAGAAACGACTCACCAAGAGCTTTTCGCAGAGGACGAGGAATCGAAGCTACGTCTCAGCTGTACGAACTGCGGTGAAAAATGTTTACGCAGCTGAAGATGCCGAAACGGCGCAACAGGCTCTCAAATCAGCAGTTTCCTTGATTGACAAGACTGCGAGAAAGGGAATCCTCCCCTTCAACACCGCCGGGCGCACAAAATCAAGGCTTGCTGCGCGAGTGGCTGACATGGCTTGAGCAGGCGCCGGAAGTGGTGGATCAACCCCGCGTATCCAAATGCGATACCGCGGGGTTTTTCATTGTGTCTCCACGAGAGGAGGCGAGGTCCCCGGCCGGTTGCCTGAAAGTGGGGATCAATCGTACACACCGGCGCTCAAGTATCTCAATCCGCTGTCGCAAAGGATGGTCACGACCCGCTTGCCCTTCCCCATTTCTCGAGCGATTTCGACAGCTTTGAAAACGTTGCCTCCGGCAGATACGCCCACGAGCAAACCTTCCTCACGCGCCAGGCGCCGGGACATGGCATATGCGTCGTCGTCACTTACTGTCCGGACCTCATCGAGGATGTCCATTTCGAGGACTTCAGGGACAAACCCGGCACCGATTCCCTCGATATAGCTGAGACCGGGGTCCCCACCCGACAGAACGGGGGATCCCTCCGGTTCAACCGCAACCACCCGGATTTCGGGCAAATCCCGTTTCAGGACTCCACCGACGCCGGTAACCGAGCCACCGGTACCGACGCCGGCCACGAGCGCGTCAACCTTCCGGTTCAACTGTTGCAGGATTTCACTACCCGTGGTGAGTCTGTGTATTTCGGGATTGGCCTGGTTCGCAAACTGCTGCGGG
>JAPOZF010000343.1:6634-18901 GCA_026706165.1 Gemmatimonadota bacterium | reverse complement strand
ACCGTCTTCGTCCTCTACCCGGCAGCCGACGAGATCGAACACGTAGTAGCTGCCTTCGGGAGGATCGGGAACTTCCTCGCGGGGAATCGTCAGGTACCCCCTGGAGAGCTCCCCGGCTACTCTCTCGGGGCTGTCGATGCCGGCGAACTTCACCAGGATTCCGCGTCCGTCGATACGCCATCCCGCGATCCGCAGCCGCTTCGGTGGCTGTCCGGAACGCTCCAGGGTGACCTCTTCGACCTCGTCGAAGCGGTCGACATCCCCGGTCAGGGGCTCGACCACCGCTTCGCCGCGAACTCCTTTTGGTCGCACCACGTAGCCGATGGCAACGCGCTGCTGGACGGCTCCTCCCGCCTCCGTCCCTGCCTGGCCTTTGTCCGAGTCCACGATGGCCGCTTATGTCCGCTTACCGCCCGGCCGACACAGCCGCCCGGCCAACCCGCGCCAGCAGTCCGCCCACCCGGGAACGCCTCGCCCTCACCCCGGCGGGGCCCCTCGCCTCATCCGGCGCTGTCCGGCTCCTCCTTTTCAGCCTCGCCCCCGGGAGCCGCCTCGGCCACGGCAGCCGCCTCGACCTGCTCCGCCTGCGCGAGATTCCGGCGCCGCTTCGGCTTATCCCCGGTCAGGGCTCCTTCCCGGACGGACCCTTCGAAACCGCGGAAACGGGCGAGTATTCCCTGGCTTTTCAACAGGTCCTGGACCGTTTTCGTCATCTGCGCTCCCTGTTTCAGCCAGTTGACGGCCGCTTCTTCGTCGACCTCGACGCGCGAGTGGACGGGGTCGTACGTGCCCACCTGCGAAAGCGACCGGCCGCCGCGCGGAAGCGTCGAATGGATCGCCACTATCCTGTAAAAGGGCCGCCCCTTGCGACCTGTTCTTTTCAAACGAAGCTTGACCAAACGGATCTCCTTTTCTGCGATGGCGCGCCGCTCTCCATGGGGACGGCGCCAGGTGTATTCATCACGCGAACCCTGCGGGCATCCGGAATCTGGCGGCGCCGCGCCGGGCGCGGCCCGGGCGGGTGGCCTGCCTCATCATTTTCTGCATCGCCTGGAACTGTTTCAGAAGCCGGTTCACGTCTTGGATCTTCGTGCCGCTGCCGCGTGCGATGCGCCGCCGACGGCTGCCGTTGAGTATCTGAGGCTGCGCCCGTTCGGACCGGGTCATCGAGTTGATGATCGCCTCGACCTGAACGAACGCCTTGTCGTCAACCTGCGCCTCCTTGAGGGGATTGCCGGCCCCGGGAATCATTCCCAGCAACTGGTCGAGGGGGCCCATCTTCCTGATCGCCAGCAGCTGTTCCCGGAAGTCGTCGAAGGTGAACGCGTTCTGCCGGAGCTTCGCCTCCATCTTGCGCGCCTGGTGCTGATCGAAGGCCTGTTGCGCCTTCTCGACCAGGGAAACCACGTCTCCCATCCCGAGGATCCGGGACGCCACGCGCTGCGGATGGAACGGCTCCAGCGCCTCGACCCCCTCGCCGGCAGCGATGAATTTTACCGGCCTCCCGGTGACCTCCCGGATGGACAGGGCGGCGCCGCCGCGGGCGTCGCCATCCATCTTGGTGAGAACACATCCGGTGAATTCCAGCCGTTCGCAAAACCGCGACGCCGTCTCGACGGCGTCCTGCCCGAGCATTGCGTCGGCGACGAACAGGATCTCGTCCGGCTCCGTCGCGGAGCGGATCGCAATCAGTTCGTCCATCATCCCGTCGTCGATGGCGAGACGCCCGGCGGTGTCGAGGATTGCGGCGCTGCGGTTTCCGGACCGCGCCCTTTCCACTCCCATCCGGCAGATCTCGACCGGATCCCCGTTCCCTTCGGAAGGGCCGCCGAACACCGGCACGGAGAGCCCTTCGGCGAGGGTGCGCAACTGGTCGAAAGCCGCGGGGCGGTACACGTCCGCCCCGACAAGGAAGGGAGGCCGCTGTCTTCCCCGCAGGTGCGACGCCAACTTGGCCGCCGCCGTCGTTTTGCCGCACCCCTGCAGGCCGACCAGCAGGATTACCGTCGGCGGCCGTTCCGACTGGGCCAGGGGGGCGCTGTCCCCTCCCAGCAGGGACACGAGCTCGTCGTGAACGATCTTTATCACCTGCTGGCCGGGGGTGAGGCTGCGCAACACCTCGCTGCCGACAGCCTGCTCGCGGACTCGTTTCAGGAAGCTCCTGGCGACGTTGAAATTGACGTCCGCCTCGAGCAGGGCGCGGCGGATTTCCCGCAGGGAGTCGTCGAGATCGCGGTCGCTCAGGCGCCCCTGCCCCCGCAGTTTGCGGAAGGCGTCGTCCAGTCGCTCTGTCAATCGGTCGAACATCGACCAAACCGGTCCGGATGAGAGAAAAACGAACTGGCAAAAGCAGGTGAATGTACGAGCACCGGGGGCAACCGGCAATCTGCCAACCGCCGGAACCGGGGCGGCGTTCAGCCGCTTCCGCGGATTGCCCGGATGGCTGCGGCGGCGTCGTCAGCCCCGAAAACCGAAGAGCCCGCGACCAGGAGGTTCACCCCGGCATCGCGGCACTCCGCGGCGTTTTGCGGCGAGATCCCCCCGTCCATTTCGATCGGCACCGTCAGGCTGCGGGCCCGCATCCAGGCGGACAGGTCACGGGTCTTGGGGAGGACCTCGCCGCGAAAGGACTGGCCGCCGAAACCGGGCATGACCGACATGATCAGGACGAGGTCGAGGTCGGGGACGAACGGCAGCAGCGCTGCGATCGGGGTGGCTGGATTTACCGCGATTCCGCAGCCGAGTCCCAGATCCCGGATGGCTCCGATCAGTTCGGCGGGGTCGGGCGATGCTTCGAGGTGAACGGTCAGGGAATCGGCACCGGCGTCCCGGAAGGGTTGAAGGAACCGCTCCGGGGAGCTGAGCATCAGGTGGGTGTCGAGCTCGAGGTCGGTGGTGCGCCGCACGGCCTCGACCACGGGAATCCCGTAGCTCAGGTTGGGCACGAAATGGCCGTCCATGATGTCGAGATGAAGGAAATCGGCGCCTCCGTCCTCCACTCTGCGGATCTCGTCCCCCAGCCGGGAGAAATCCGCCGCCGGCAGGGACGGTCCCACCATGACTCTCGCCGGCTTCACGGCTGCATTCGCTTCCCGGTTACTGGTTGTCACTGGGATCCGCCTGTTGTCCGGGCGCTGACAATCAGCTCGACCGAGGTGTTCCGCCCGACTCGTTTCCCGGCCTCCGGCCGCTGGCCAAGCACGATCCCCGCCCGCGGGGCGCGGCCGGGGCGCTCGACGATCTCCCCCATGCTCATCTCGTACTTGCGGAGGGTGTCTCGCGCCGCGGCGATCGACAGGCCTGTGAGGTCGGGCACCTGCCTGAGGGCTGACGGAGAGCCGCTGCTGATCTCCAGGCTCACCCGGCCTCCGCGGGGAAGGCTGGTGCCGGCGGCAGGCTCCTGGCGCACCACGACCCCTCGCGGGATCTCCACGGATGAGACGTACACCCAGTCGCCCAGCCGCAACTGGTTGCCCGCAATCTG
This sequence comes from Gemmatimonadota bacterium, assembly GCA_026706165.1. The sequence goes on along the minus strand of JAPOZF010000343.1, from coordinate 15,417 downwards.
CAGACGGGCCTCCCGGATGCTGCCTCCGGTTACGTTGGGAACCTCGTGGAGGCGCGGACCGCGGCTGAGATCGACGAACACCCGGCGCCCTTTCTTTATCAGCTCCCCCGGGTCGGGCGACTGCTCGACGACATGTCCGCGGGGGATAGTCTCACTGAAGACGCTGTCCCGCACGGCCATTCGCAGGCCTTCCCGCTGAAGCCGCAGGGCGGCCTCGTTCGAAGGCTGGTCGTCGACGTCCGGCACACTGACCCGCTCCACTTTCACCACGTAAGGCATTACGGCGTTGTCGAGAAGCAGAAGAAACAGGACCAGTGAGGCGGCGGCGGTCGCCGCTGTCAGCATGACTTTGCGCAAGAGACCTCTCATCCGGCCGGGACCGGTTTCTTTCTGATGCGGGCGGCAAAGGCGCCATCGCCGATTTCGCGGCCTGGAACCGTCTGCACGCACGCCGCGGCCCAGGGTGCTCTGAAAAAACGTTCAGCCGGTTCGAGGGCGGCGGTCGGGGTGCGTTCCAGGAAAGCCGCGACCAGGTCCTCGTTTTCCTCGGATTCGAGCGAGCAGGTGCTGTAGACGAGGACGCCGCCAGGTTTCAGAACTTCATACCCCGATACGAGAATGTCGAGCTGGCGCGCGGCGTATCCCCCCAGGTCTCCCGGGCGGCGGCGCCAGCGGGCCTCGGGCAGGCGCGCCAGAACCCCGGTGCCGCTGCACGGTACGTCGAGGAGCACGCGGTCGAAACCGCCCGTCCCCGCGGCGCCCGGAAGAGTGGCCGGGTTCGCCGCGTCCTGGGCGACGATGGCAACCGACTCGAGCCCCATGCGCCGGCAACTTTCCTCGACAAGCTTCAGCCTGGACGGCGCCCAGTCCGCTGCGACCAGCAATCCCCGGCGCCGCATCGCCAGGGCGATCTGCACCGACTTTCCCCCGGGAGCGCTGCAGGCATCGAGCACCCTTTCCCCCGGCTGCGGGTCGAGCAGGGAAGCCGCGATGCCGGCATTTGCATCCTGGATCCAGAACAGTCCGCCGCGAAAGGCGGGCGAGTCGAACAGTCCCTCGGCTTCCCTGACCATGTAACAGCCTTCGAAACCCGGCACCGGCCCGGGTTGGAATACCCCCTCCGGAAGCTGCGCCGCCAAGTCGTCGGCCCGGCCCCCGTCGATCCTCGCGAACAGCGTCGGCGTGCGGTTGTTGGCCTCCAGCAGCGCTTCGGTTTCGCTTTCGCCCCAGCGTTGCAGCCAGCGCTCCACCAGCCAGCGGGGATGGGAGTAGGCAAGGGCGAGGTGCCCGACAGGATCACTGCCGCGGTCGGGAAGGGGCAGTGACGCCGCTTCGGTCGAGGCCCTGCGCAGGACGGCGTTGACCAGTCCGGCGAGTTTTCCCCTGCCCCTGCTTCTGGCGAGCGCGACGGCGGTGTGCACCGCCGCCCTTGCCGGCACGCGGTCGAGCCACAGCAACTGGAACAGGCCCAGCCTGAGGAGGTTGCGGACATCCCTGGGAAGCTCTTCGACAGGCTTCCTGGCGAACTGGTTGGCTGTCCAGTCGAGCCGCGCCCGCCATTTGACGACGCCGTTGACGAGCTGTCTGGCAAAGCGGCGGTCGCGGCTGTCGAGGTTGGCGGCGGCGGCCTCGAAGGCCTGTTCCAGTGCTCCCTTCCCGGCGTCGAATGCGCACAGGACGGAAAGCGCCGCGGAGCGCCCCCCGCCGACGGACCGGGAGGCGTCGGACCGGTGCTTCACGAAGGGGTTACAGGCAACATTGAGAGAGGGATCTGCGGAAACCGCAGGGGGGAGAGGTTGGGGAAAGCGCGCGCAATCGCGGCTCCAATCTACTCTTGACCGGGTTTACCTCCAAAGTATATTGCCGCCCTCCCCCGGAAAATCTGTTCTCCCCGCGAAACACCGGTACCGGAAATGCGCCAATACGCTATCTGGGACATCCACCGCGAACCTCCCTATCCCTCTGTCCACGAAGCCCTGCTGCAGTGCCGCGGACTGGAGGGGAGCGATCTCTCGGTTGGAGCGGAGACCCTGCACGCACCAGAGCTTCTCAAGGACCTGACCCGTGCCGTCGAACGGATCTCCCGGGCCATTCGGGACAAGGAGCTGATCCTCGTCTTCGGCGACTACGACGCCGACGGCATCACGAGCACCGCCCTGCTTCTCGATTTTCTCGAATCGGTCGGGGCCGAATGCGACTACATGCTCCCCAACCGCCACCTCGACGGATACGGGATCAGTCGGCGCGCCGTCGAAGCCGCCCTGGAACGGGAGGCCGGACTTGTCATCACCGTCGACAACGGCATCTCGGCCTTCGAGGCGCTGCAACTCGCCCAGTCCCGGGATCTCGACGTCGTCGTCCTCGACCACCACCGCCAGAACGAGGCACTTCCGCCTGCCCACAGCATCGTCAATCCCAACCGCCGCGACTGCGACTACCCGTTCAAGGGCCTTGCCGGCGTCGGGGTGACCTTCAAGGTCGTGCAGGCGCTCTGCTCCACCTTCATGACGCCTGAGAATCGCAGGCCCTACCTCAACCAGCTGCTCGAGTTCGTCGCCCTCGGCTCGGTCGCCGACGTCGCTCCCGTCCTCGAAGAGAACCGCGTCCTGATCCGGCGCGGGCTGAGGGCAATGCAGCAGTCCTCCCGGCCTGGAATGAAGCAACTGAAAGCCGCAGCCCGTTGCGACAACGGCCCCGTCGACACCACCTCGGTCGGCTTCTACCTGGGACCCAGGCTCAACTCCGCCGGCCGCCTGGCCTCCCCCGATCTCTCACTGCAGCTCCTGCGCGCCGGGGACGAAGTCACCGCAAAATCGTTGGCAGCCGAGCTCGAGGAGCTCAACAGCCGCCGCCGCGAGCTTCAGCGCGAGGGCATGCGCGAAGCCCAGAGCCTGGTCTCCGAGGACGACCTAGAGATGGATCGCATCCTCGTCCTCCTCGGCGAGGACTGGAAACCCGGGATCATCGGGTTGATCGCCGGATCGGTGGTCGAGAAATACAACCGCCCCGCGGTCATCGTCACCGACGCCCGCCGCGACGGGACCTACGTCGGTTCGGCGCGCAGCATCGAGGCGTACGACATCAATGCCGGCATAAGCTCCTGCGCGAAACACCTCACTACGTACGGAGGTCACCCCGGGGCGGCCGGATTCTCCCTGCAGGGAGAGAACTTCGAGGCTTTCCGGGCAGACCTCATCAGGCACGCAAACGAGCGTCTGACCGAAGCGGACATGGCGCCGAAACTTCCCGTCGACCTTCTCCTCGACCCCTCCGATATCGGCATGCGGACCCTGGAGACCCTTGCGGAGATGGAGCCGTTCGGAAGCGGCAACGAATCGCCGGTGTTCGCCGCCCTCGATCTCGAGGTAGTCGCCCGGGGACGCATGGGACAGGGGGGGGAGCACCTCCGCGCCGTCCTGAACGTCGACGGCCGTCCGACTTCGGCAGTGTGGTGGAGGAACGGGATCGTCGCCGATCAGCTGGCCCCGGGAGACCGCGTGGCCGTGGCCTTCGAGCTCAAGCCCGACCTGTACGAAGGGGCAGTCACCGGAGTGCAGATCGTGGTCCGCGACATGTACCACACTCACCGCTCCCCTGCCGCCGCCCCCGGGCCGGCCCCTGAATCCGCGGCGGACGGCAGCGCCGAACCAATAGTCGAAGTAGACGTGGTCAGCACCTCGGGAGAGCCGGCGAGGGGAGACTTCGCGTTCTGAGAAGCGGCCTCCACCCATGATCAGCTCGGACTTCACCCGGCCGATGCTGGTCCCCGAAAGCGACAGCAAGATCGTCCTGCTCGTGATCGACGGACTCGGGGGACTTCCCGATCCAGACACGGGCAGGTCCGAGCTCGACTGCGCGATGCTGCCGAACCTCGACCGCATCGCCCGCAGCGGGTCCTGCGGCGCGCTGACGCCGTTGGGACCGGGGTTCACGCCGGGGAGCGGTCCCGCCCACCTGGCGCTGTTCGGCTACGACCCGTGGCGCTGGCGGGTCGGGCGCGGGGCGCTGTCGGCCCTGGGAACAGGGATGGACTTCCGCCCGGGAGACCTTGCGGCGCGGCTCAATTTCTGCAGCCTCGATGCCGGCGGCAGGGTGACCGACCGGCGCGCCGGGCGCATATCGACGGGCGAGTGCCGGCACCTGTGCGCGCTCCTTGAGGACATCGACGTTCCCGGCGTGGAGATCTCACTGGCTCCCGAGATGGAGTACCGGGCCGCCATCCTGTTTCGCGGCGAGGGTCTTTCCCCCCTCCTGACCGAGTCCGATCCCCAGAAGACCGGTGTTCCTCCATCGGCGGTGACCGCCCTCGAGGAGGCGGCTTCGAGGACGGCGGCCGCGGTGACAGGCTTTCTCTCCGAGGCAGAAAAGCGGCTGAAGGAGCAGTCGCCGGCAAACATGGTCCTGATCAGGGGATTCGGCACCTTTCCCGAGATTCCGCGCTTCGGGGAGGTGTACGGACTCCGGGGGCTGGCGGTCGCCGCCTACCCGATGTACCGGGGGGTTTCCCAGGCGGTCGGCATGTCCGCGGTCCCTGGCGGAGACGACCTCTCTTCGTCGTGCGAGCTCGTGAGCCGGCATTGGGACCTTCACGACTTCTTCTTCATCCACTTCAAGAAAACGGACAGCGCCGGGGAGGACGGCGATTTCGGCGAAAAGGTCCGCCTCCTCGAAGAGGTGGACGCATCGGTGCCGCGCCTGGAAGAACTCGAACCGGAGGTCTTCGCTGTCACCGGGGATCACTCCACCCCTTCGCTTGCCAAAAGCCACAGCTGGCATCCGGTTCCGGTCGCCGTTGCCAGTCGCTGGGCCCAACCTCACCTCGGGGCCGCATTCTCCGAACAGGGGTGCCGGAACGGCAGCATCGGGAACATTCCGAGTTCCAGCCTGATGGCCCTCCTCCTCGCCCACGCCGGCAGGCTGCGAAAGTTCGGCCCCTAGCGACGGGCAGGCACCTTACCCTGGCGGTTCGATCCTTTTGCCCGGCCGCCCCGGGGGTTAGCCCGCCACCTTCACGGGCCCTATACTTCCCCGGGTCGAACACCGAGTCCACCACTGGAGCGAACGTAAGCGAACGTTCATGATTCACCCGGTGCGCATCGCCCACCGCGGAGCATCCGGTTCGGCTCCGGAAAACACCGCCGCCGCCTTCGAGCGCGCCATCCAGATCGGGGTGGACGCGATCGAGGTCGACGTTCACGGGACCAGCGACGGCCGGGTTGTGGTCATCCACGACCCGACACTCGACCGGACCACCGACCGCTGCGGCTGGGTTCGGGAGCAGACGCTCGAGCAGATTCGCCATGCGGACGCCGGAGCCTGGTTCGGCCGCCAGTTCAGGGGAGAGCAGGTCCCCCTGCTGGAAGAGGCGATCGAGACGACCCGCCACCGCGCCCTCCTGCTCGTTGAAATCAAGGGGGAGTTCCTCGCCGAGAAGGTGCTGCAGATCGTCGGCGAAACGGACGCGGCGGATCAGGTCGTCATCCAGTCCTTCAACCCGGAGACGATCCGCCGCGTCAAGCTCCTCGATGCCGGCATTCCGACCGCCCTCCTGATCGGAAAGCTGCCGGCTGCTCCCTCGAGGGTCAGGGCGCGAAGGTTGGTGAAACAGGTTCTGGAGGTCGGGGCCAACGCCCTGGCCATCTGGCACACCACCCTCACACCCTCCTTCTTCGAGGAGACGCGCAAACGGGCGGTTTCGGTGTGGGCCTGGACGGTGGACGAGGAACTGGTGATGCGCGACATGGTGCAGATGGGGGTGCAGGGAATTATCACCAACCACCCGGAGAGGCTGAACGGCATTCTCGAGGACCTCGAGGAGGCAGGTCTCATCCAGACGCCGCTGGGGCGGCGGCAGCGCCTCAAGCCGACCCGCTGGGGACGCCGGCGGCGTCTCAGAAAGCTGGGCAGATCCCGGCCCTGACCATGTTCTCCTGGTCCATGGACACCTTTCGCCGCGGCCGCCCTCGGACAGGTCCCCCCAGGCGAGCAACCAGGCACCGGGAAAAGGCCTGAACTTCGGTGACAACGACGCTTTACCTGCTGTTCGCCTGTCTGCTCCTGGTGGTCATCGCCGTTCGCTTCTTCGGCAAACGCCGGCAGCGATGCCCCCAGTGTTTCAGTCCCAGGGAGGGAGATCACCCGCTGTGCCGGGAGTGCGGCTGGATATACGATGACGACTCCTCGGAAGACGACGACTACGGGGAGCTCGAGGAGACCGAAAACCAGCTGTAACCGGGCTTGGCCGGGAGACAGGATGCTCTTCGCAGCCCAGGCTTGGCCGACCGGTTTTCTGCTTGACAACCGCAAGGTCAAATTTTAGTTTGTTTTTACTCTATTTACGCCACTTTCAGGTTCGCTGAGCGGACCTGCCAAGCAGGTCGGAGGAGGTTATGAAAACGCGGGTATCTTCGTTGCTTGCAGTGCTTCTCGCCGTCGGATTGACACTTGGTTGCGGTGGCGATCCCCCCAAGGCGGATCTCGACGCCGCCAGTCAGGCCCTGCAAGCCGCCAGGGATGCGGGGGCCGAAAAGTACGCCGGCGGTGAACTGGCCTCCGCCCAGCGAACCTTCGACGACGCCAAGACTGCCTACGACGCCGAAGCGGAGAAGTGGTTCAAGAACTGGGACGAGGTGGTCAAGCCCGGACTGGCCGACGCCACCAGCAAGGCCAACGCCGCAGCAGCTTCGGCAACCGAGGCCAAGAACGCGGCCAGGAGCGCTGCCGAAGCGGCCATCGCAGAGGCTGCCGCCGCAGTCGAGGAAACGCGGGCGAACCTCGACGCCGCTCCTGCGGGCAAGGGGACCGAAGTTGACATTGAGCAGTTGAGAACCGATCTGGGGGGTGCCGATTCAGACCTCGCTGCGGCGCGGGCGGGGGTCGACGGCGAAGAGTTCGAGGAGGCTACGGCAAAGGCGAACAGCGCCATGAGCACCGCCGAAGCGGTCGCCGGCGGAGTCGAGCAGGCCGTCGCCAGATACCACGATCTCGTCGAGAAGAACACACCCTGGTATCTCAAGATGTAGGAACAGTCGACGCGATCTGCCCAAGGGCCGGGGAGGTTTCCTCCCCGGCCTTTCTTGTTCGGGTTTCTCAATGTCCCGCTTCCCCGCGGTTTCCCGCCTCCCCGTTCCCGGCCTCCTGGCAGCGGCAACCATCCTCGGTTTCCTGCCCCGTCAGGCGGCGCCGGAAAGCCTCGAGGATCTGAGAAGGCGACAGGCCGCTCTCCTCGATCAGCTCTCCGACCGGGAGCCCGAGGCGCCGTACCTCGTCGTCGATACACACGACAACCGCCTGCTGCTGCTTTCCCGGGGCCACGAGATCATGCGCAGAGCCGTCTGCGCAACGGGTGCAGCTCGCAAGTTCGAAGGCGCCAAGACGAGACACAGGTGGAATTTCGCCACCCCCAGCGGGCGCTTCTCCATCTTGCGCAAGGAACGCGACCCGATCTGGACCAAACCGGAGTGGGCTTTTGTCGAATCCAACGAGTCGGTGCCGGTTTTCGCGGAGGATCGCCGCCGCTTCCAACGAGGCGTGCTCGGAGAATACGCCCTGTATTTCGCCAGGGACTACATGATCCACGGCACCCTGTACGAAACCAACCTCGGCAGAAACATCACTCACGGCTGCGTGCGGGTCGGCTCGGAGGATCTGACATACCTGTTCGAAAACGTCGAGCTCGGGACCCAGGTCTTCATCTACTGACCCGTTTTCCACCTCTTCGGAAACCCTCCTGAACCGACCGTGATCGGGTTGTGGCTCGAGGAGCGAAAGCTCACCCTTCGCAGCGATCTTCCCAAGCCCGAGCCGGCCCCCGGAGAGAGCCTGGTCCGGGTCCTCGTCGCCGGCATCTGCAACACCGACATCGAGCTGACCAGGGGCTACTACCCGTTTCAAGGGGTACCTGGCCACGAGTTCGTCGGGGTCGTCGAGTCCGGCCCTCTCGAAGGGAAACGGGTGGTCGGCGAGATAAACGCCGCCTGTGGGGCATGCTGCCGCTGCCGTTCCGGCATGCGGGCCCACTGCGGCAATCGCACCGTTCTGGGGATTGCCGGCCGCGACGGCGCCTTCGCCGAACACCTCGTACTGCCCTCGCGGAACCTGCACGCGGTCCCGGAAACGGTCGACTCCTCGGCGGCGGTATTCACCGAGCCCCTGGCTGCGGCCCTGCAGATCCAGGAACAGGTACGGGTCGCAGAGGACGACCGGGTGCTGGTGGTGGGGGACGGCAAGCTCGGACAGCTCATCGCCCAGACGCTTGCACTGGCCCGGTGCCGCCTGTTCGTCGCGGGACGTCACGAAAACAAGCTCGAGCTGCTGCGCCGGCGCGGCATCGCCACGGTAACTGCCGGGGAGGTGGAAGAGGGCAGCTTCGACCTGTCCGTCGAATGCACCGGCTCTCCCGGGGGGTTCGAACTCGCCCACTCCGCCCTCCGGCCGCGCGGGACCCTGGTGATGAAAAGCACCTATGCCGGCCGCCTCGACCTCGACGCCGCCCCGGTGGTCGTGGACGAGCTGACGATCCTCGGTTCGCGCTGCGGTCCCTTTGCACCCGCGGTCGGCCTGTTGGCCTCGGGAGCGGTCGATGTCGCGTCCCTGGTCAGCGGCCGCCTCCCCATCGCCGACGGGCTGGAGGCATTCGAGCGGGCGACCCGGCGCGGTACCCTGAAAATCCTCCTCGATATCGCCGGAGGCTGACCCGTGCGCTATCGCTTTCTGGGCCGCACCGGGTTGCGGGTCTCGCTCCTCAGCCTGGGAACGGGGGGCCCCAGACAGTTCGGCCAGGC
>JAPOZF010000343.1:0-6624 GCA_026706165.1 Gemmatimonadota bacterium | reverse complement strand
GGAGCTCGGGGTCAACTTCATCGACTCGTCTTCGCAATACGGCGACAGCGAGACTCTCCTCGGCAGGATGCTCGCGGATGTGCCCCGCGACCGGTTCCTGATTGCGACGAAATTCCCCTCGGCGATCGACGGACGGGTGCCGTCGGGTGCTGAAGTGACTGCGTCGGTGGAGGGCAGTCTCGAGCGGCTCGGGGTCGACGCCATCGACCTGCTGCAGTTCCACGGCGTGATCCCGGAGCTGTTCGACGAGGTCATGGAAACCCAGCTGCCAACCGCCACCCGCCTGCTCGATCAGGGCAAGTGCCGCTTCCTCGGCATGTCGGAGAACTACAGCAGGGACCACCACCACGAAGCCGTCCGGAGAGGTCTCGAGGTCGAAGCCATCGACGCGATGATGATCGCCTACAGCATCCTCAGTCCCTCGGCCGGGGAGCTCGCTTTCGACAGCTGCCTCGAACGGAATGTCGGGGTCATCGACATGGTGGCGGTCCGTCGCGGCCTCAGCCGTCCGGAACGCCTGCGCCGGCGCATCCGGGACGCGGTGGAACGGGGCGTAATCGACGCCGGTTCCGTCGATCTGGGCGATCCCCTCGGATGGCTCCTCGGGGGGGACGTTCCGTCCCTGCCGGCTGCGGGGTACAAGTTCGCCGCCTCGCATCCGGCGGTGTCGACGGTTCTCACCGGGACCGCGAACATCCGCCACCTCGAGGCCAACGCCGCAGCCGTAAACGGCCCCCCGCTGGATGCCGAAGCGATGGCGCGAATCCGCCGGATTTTCGGCCGCGTTCGCGAGAATCTCGGGGATTGATCCCGCATGAAGGACTTCCTGACGTCCGCGGCGATCGCCTCCGCGGCGGTGCTGCCGTTGCCAGCCTCGGACCCGCCCCCCGAGATCGCGGAACTCGAAGCGATCAACAGCGCCCTGCAGGCCTGGGTGCGGGCGATCGATGCCGGCGAGCCCTATCTCCTGCTCGATGTCGAGGCTGAGGAATTGCGGCTGATGCAGCAGAAGGCCCTGCTGCGCAGCTGCCCGGCGGACGCAGACTCCCTCACGGGAGACGGCGGGGAGCGGGAGGTGCTGGAGAAGATCCGGCGTTACTGGCGCGCCCCGGGAGGCGGCGGGAACTCCCAGCCCCTCGATTGGGAGGACTACCTCGCCGAGGACGGCGACAGGGACTGCGCGGTGTGGCTTTCGGGTGGCCTGCTGATCTACGCAGCCCCGGAATGGGGGGTGGTCCGGGCTCCTAGCGTGCGTCTGAACGAAGGGGACATCCGCGCCCTTTACAACGCCGCCCGGCCGGGGATGCGGCTGATCGTGCTGCCGCGCGGATGGAACCCCCGGGCCGATGGCCCGGCTTCCCATGTCCGGTGAAACGACCCGCGATCATCCGCCCTTTACTGCAGCTGCAACCATCCGGCGGCAAGGAGTTCACCGGGAGCTTCGCGGGAGCGGCGGCCTGCGGTCCCGCTGTGACGCTTACAAGTGGACGCTGACAACCCCCGAACCCATGAGGGTTTTGACGGTTATCCCGAGGCCGACGGCGATTATGACCACGGAACTGACGACCGGCAGGCGTTGAATCCACTTGCTGTCTCCGGAGAAACGGTCGACGAGGGGACGCGCCTTGACCATGAGCACGCCGATGGCGATCAGGACCGCGGCCAGCCCGAAGCTGAAAGCGAGGAGCAGCAGCAGCCCGAAGGCGATGCGATGCAGGGCCACGGCCAGCAGCAGGATCACCAGCGCCCCATGGCAGGGGACGATGCCGCCGGAAATCCCGAGGGCGAGGAGACTTCCCAGGGTCACCCTGTCGGGTATCTCGTGGCTGTGGGTATGGCCATGCCCGTGGTGGTGGTCCGCTTCGTGGTGATGGCCGGGGTGATCGTGGTCGTGGTGATGCCCGTGGTCGTGATGGTGGCCGTGGCCGTGATGGTCGTGTTCCCCGTGAGGGTGAGGATGGCCATGTCCGCCCAGCCTCTTCAGATGACCGGCGAACAGCCATATGCCGAGGGCCATGATCAGAACCCCGGAAGCCGTGCCGAGCCAGGGATAGATCTGCTCCGGCTGGACGTACCGGGTTGCGAAGAGCGCCACCAGTCCGAGCAGGATCACGCTGAAGGTGTGCGTGAAGGTGACCACTCCCCCCAGGAACAGGGCGTTTCCCACGGTACCGCGCGAGCCGACCAGGTAGGCTGCCACCACGGTCTTGCCGTGTCCCGGTTCCAGGCCGTGGGCGGCCCCCAGAAACAGGGCCAGGGCAAGCGCCCCCAGAATCAGGCCCAGGCTCAGCTCTTCAGAGCGCAGCACGGCACTGAGAGCATCCGTTTCTTCCTCCTCCCCGGCCGGGGGGGCTGTCCCCACCCCCTCCTCCTTCCAGACGACGGGAACAGCTGTGGCCCCGGCCCTTGCCGTAGGGGGGCTTGCCACACCCGAGCCGGCATTCGGGAGGGCCGTCCCCTCTGCCTGAACGCCTGGAAGGTCCGCGGCCGTCACCTCGACCCGAGCCGGTGAAGTCCCGGTGCAATCCGGCGCACCTTCGTTTCCAGAGGCGGTCGACCCGCCGGGGAGATTCCCCCAGGACTGGGTGAGGTAGTCCCCCTGGACGTGAGCAGCGCTCATCAGCCCTGCGAGCATCAGATACAATCGAATCCGCATCGCTCTCCTCTACCGTAACTTCCGGTTCCAGAAGTAGAAGTAAGAGTACGGCAACACGGCCGCGCAGGCATCCAATTCGGGGTGGAGTCCTGAAAAAACTTGATCTGTGTTCAGAAACATATGAGTGAACTATATAAATAGTGCACTATGACAACAACCGGATGCTGTTCGAATCGAATCAAGTCTCCCCACTGAAAATCAGACTGGCAGCTCACCGGCCGCGAGAAAACGGCCGACCGGGAACGGATGTCGGCGTTGTGAATCAGATTCGGTATGGGGCGAACCGATGGGCCTCGATTTTGACCCTGCCCGTACCATCTCCTGCAGACCATCCAGGCGGTGAAAAAGCGAAAAACTCATTGGTTTATCGGGCCGGGATCGTCTGCCGTCGGTGCGGGAAAATGGCCACTGAACGGGGGTGAATCCCAACACCCTGTCAAGAGCCTACATGGAACTGGAGCGCGAGGAATTCATAACGACCCGGCGCGGAGAGGGATCGTCGATTACCGGAAGCGCCGAAAGGATCGACAGCGAGCGCCGGGCCCTGGCCCGGGCGGCGCGCGACCGCTTCATCTCCGAGGTCCGCGGCCTGGCGCTCTCAAAAGGACAGATCGAGGAACTGATGCGGGAAATCCTCAAGGAGGTCGAGTCTTGATCGAAGTGAAAAACCTGTGGAAGCGATATCCCGGTGTGACCGCGCTCGGGGGGGTCTCCCTGTCCGTCGCACGGGGCCGGATCATGGGCGTTCTCGGAGAGAACGGCAGCGGCAAGAGCACGCTGTTCAAGATCCTCGCCGGGGTCGCCCGCCCCAGCGGAGGCAGTGTTTCCATTTCGGGGCGCCGGGTGGGGGTGGAAACCCGCCGCATCACCGCCTACCTGCCGGAGGTCAGCCCGTTCTACGACTGGATGGGAGTAACCGAGCAGCTCGAGTTCCTGGCCGCGTTCTTCCCGGGATGGGACATGGAGAAGTCGCGCCGGCTGCTCGCCCTCATGAACGTCGACGGCAACCGGAAGATCGGCTCCCTTTCCGACGGCCAGAGGGCGAGGCTGAAGGTGGCTGCCGCCTTCTCCTGGCCCAGCGAACTGGTGCTGATGGACGAACCTCTCGGGCGCATAGATCCGCCGTCCAGACGGCGGATCCTCGAGACCCTGCTGAGCGAGTTCCGCTTCGGCGAGCAGACGATCCTGATTTCGACCCATCTCGTCAGCGAGGTGGAAGAGCTGATAGAGGAGGTCGCCTTTCTCCGCGGCGGCGAGGTAGCAGTAAGAGGCGACGTCCACGAGCTGAGGAAGATTCGCGGGATGGCGCTCGACGACATCTTCGAGGAGGTGGTGGCGTGAACGCCTGGAAGACCCTGTACCTGAAAGAGATCAGGGAGCACCGCACCCTTTTCATCCTGCTGCCGCTGGTAACCGCTTTTCTCGAGATCATTGCGGTACTGTCCTTCCACGAAGCCCAAGTCCTCCCCTCACCCCACCTCCTCTGGAGCTTTGTCCCCTACGCCTGGCTGTTTGTCCTGCCTTTCGTTCTCGGCCACTCGTTCACCCAGGAAGTGAAAGGGCAGACCCATTACCTTCTCCTCTCCCTGCCGGTTCCCCGGGCCGGGGTCTTCGCCGCCAAGGCGGCGATGGCGGCGACGCTCGGCATCATCCTGTACGCCTTGACCAGCGCCGGTCTCATCGCCGTTCTGGGCGAACTGCGCGCCCTCGCCGCCCGGGCCGCCAATGTCAGCATCTCTTCCTTTACCGCCGTGGACGTTCTCGTGCTCAACGGAGTCGTCTACCTGTCGGCAATGGGGATTCTGCTGGGGATCGCCGGCGGTATCGCCGGCCTCAGGCTGGTGGTGAGACGCTTCACCGGGCTGGCGTCTGCGGCCTTCGCCATCTTCGTCCTCTACTGGTATCTCCGCACCCTGCCCGAGGTCCTCGCCCTGCCGGCGATCCTCGGCACCTACGAGCTGTCGCTCTGGATCGAATCCCCCAGCGTGCTGAGCGTCCGCCCGGATCCCATCGAGGTCAATTTCATGTTCCCCGCCTACACGATCGCGGTCGGGCTCGCTTCCATGGGGTTGGGAATGTGGCTCTTCGAGAGGCAGGCCGAAGCATGAACGGGCGGGCCCGGGCCTGATTCGGCTGACGGGAAGTGAATTGAGGACTGCTCGAGGGGCAGAGGTGCTGCTAAGGGACGAAGAAAACGAAGAAGAGCCCCCCGACGATCAGGCCCGAGATCCCGATCTCGACCGCCTTGTTTCCAGGATCCACGGAGACCCGGTCAACGGTTTCCGAGCCGCCCAGCCACTGGGTCCCTTCCGAGGGAACGTTCTCGGCACCGTACCCCTGGATTCTCCTGATCCAGGACAGCTCGCGGTCGGTGTTCTCGAAAGCGAGAAAGAGATCGCCTATCGCCTCCCGGCGGCGCTTTGGTGCCAGCGGGTTCCACCCCTTCTGTGTGTACACCACGCGGGCATCGACCACCCGGTAGCTGAGGGAAGCCCCCGAGTCCTCACCCTCGTCCGCAGAATCCACCGCAACGCGATACCCTTTCCGGATCAACTCCGCGGTCAGAACGTCCTCGGCAATCCAGTTCCTGTCGTCCTTTTTCGCGGCCTCGAGGTCGATCCGGGACCCGGCCGCCAGGGGAAGATCGGCAAGTTCCCTGCGGACCTGTGCCTGAAGCGCTCCCTGAACGGCCTCGAGGTCGGTTCTCGCTTCTGACTTCGCATCCCCCCCCTGTTTCCCGGCCTGCGGCTCTTCCTCGACCACCCTCACCGCGACCTCTCCGGACAGGGGAATGGGATCTCCCCCGGCTTCGGGATAGAACGCGCTTTCGCACGCGAACAGGCCGGAGCGGGTCGGCCGCACCACCAGGGTAACCTGCACCCTGCCCCCCGGGGCCAGTTCACCGGATTCGGGACGGACCACCAGGTGCGGCCAGGGGGAGGGCCAGCCAAGGGAGACCTGTTCGGAAGGAGTGGATTCGACCGCAGCTCGCGCCGCCTCTGCAGAACCGTCCTTTACGGAAATGTCCCTGAAGCTGTCGGGAATCGGGGCGCGCAACTCCTCCAACGGAATCGAGGCCTGCGAGTCGTTTCGCCAGGTGAACCGCAGCTCGCTGGTGCTGCCTTTCAGTGCCCGCCCCCCGGGAAATGCCGCCGAAGCCAGGGGCACGGGCAGAAGGTCGAGCTCCACCGCGGGCAGCGGCGACCCGTAGACCGCCCGGGAACCCGCCATACCTTCCAGAGCAACCGTTTCCGACGCCCCGGCGCGGACCCGCAGATCCAAGGTAACCGCAACACTGTCCCCCCCTTCCAAGGGGGCGGCGAGGTCCGCTTCCCGGGCACCGTCGAGCAACTGCACTGCCTCGGGCCACTCCCACAACAGGGACTCGACCGGGCGCCCACCCGGATCGAGGTTGCGGATGCTCATGGCCAGCTCGACCGGAACTCCCGGGTACACCGCCGTCGGCCGGGCGGTTATGGCGACGGGAATGGGAGATCCCACGGCCAGGGAGAAGCGGCTTGCGTGCGCCGGCTCGGCCTTCCCTTCAAGCGAAGAGTATGTCCGCAGATCGAATTCCAGGGACTCCCCGGGAGTGGCTGTAATCCGCAGGGTGTCCTCCGCAACTCGCGCGAGCGGGGCACTGCCGTAATCGATCTCGATCCGGCCCGAATGCAGGGCCGCGGCGCCGGCTGTCGAGGTTGCGCCCGCCACTGCAAGCAGCTTCGGATCGAAATCGACTTCCGTCAGCAGGACAGCCTCGCCGTCCCCGGGAAAGTAGCTCAGGAAAAGCGTGAGGACGTGTTCCAGGCCCGGTCCGGCGACCGCGGCGTAGTCCGACCTCACCGAGAAAGTGGTTCGCGCCTCAACCGTCCCAAGCCAACAAATCAGAAGGGCGAGCGGCAGCCCGCTCCGCGCTTTGGGCAATGCCATGACCGTCTTCCGGAAATCGTTCAAGTGACTTTATTTCC
>JAPOZF010000772.1:4504-19581 GCA_026706165.1 Gemmatimonadota bacterium | reverse complement strand
GGGAACCGGTCTCGGCTTCGTCGGCGCCTCTGTGGACTGTTCTGCTGGCGGGGTTGCACCTGCTTCCGGTCGACGTCGTCGTTGCCGCGAAGCTGGCGGGAGTCCTGCTTCTGTGGGGAACCGGAACCTTCACCTTCCTCCTTGCCCGCCAGGCCGGCTTGAGCGGCGGCTGGGCGTTGCTGGCCAGTCTCGCGGCGGCAACCACCCCGAGGCTGATCTGGGGAAGTCTGTCGGGCATGGAGATCACCCTGTACGCCGCCGCGGCGACGGCCGGGACCTGGCTCTGCCTGCGCTCCCGCGGGAAGCCGCCCGGCCCGGGAGCCACCGTTCTGCTCGCCGCGGCCGCCCTGGCCCGGCCCGAATGCCTGCTCCTCTTTCCGGTCCTGCTTCTCGACAGCTGGCTGCGGATGCCGTCAAGGCCCCGGACCCGGGTTCTCCGCGATCTGGCGCGCCCCTGCCTGCTCTTCGCGCTGCTGCTCGCCCCCTTCGTCGCCTTCAACTTCGCCACCATTGGACACCCGTTTCCAAATACCTATTACGCCAAGGTGGGGCCCTACGGTCTGCCGGGAGCGCTGGCCCGGCTCGATGTTCTTCAAGTGTTGAAGTGCCTTTCCTACTACCCACTGCTGCAGCTGGTTGAGACAATCGAGTTCGGGGCGTCCAACAACGCCGTTCTCACTGCCGGAGCGCTCGCCGGTGCCTTCGCCGCGCGGCGCCGACCCGCGGGCCCGGAGCGGCTGCTCCTGGTTCTGATTCTGGCCCTGCCGCTGGTCCGCGGGGTCGTTGCCCCTTACAAGGGAGCGACCTTTCAGCACGGCCGCTACGTCGCTCACCTGGTCCCGCTGATAGCGGTTCTGGGAACCGTCGGGCTGCGCGATTCCCTCCTCTGGCTGGTCAGGTCCGGCGGAGTTGCCCTTCCGCGGGAATCCCGGATTCTGCGCCCGGCCGCTTTCGCCTGGGTTGCGGTGGCCCTGAACGCTCTGCTCATGCAGCCGGGCGGCGTCCGGCAGTTCGGGGAGAACGTCCGCGACATCCAGCAGATGCATTTGCCGATGGCCCGGTGGATCGCCCGCGAGGCCCCTGAAGATGCCGTGGTTGCGGCACACGATATCGGTGCTCTCGGGTATTTCAGCGGGAGGCGGATAATCGATACCGCGGGACTGATCAGCCCTGAGGTGCTGGCCTTCCTGAAGCCGCGGCAGGCTGCCGACGAGGGTGTGCTCCAATTCCTGATGGTGAAGAGGCCGGAGTTCGTCATTGTCATGCCCAACTGGTACCCCCGATTGGTTGAATCCAGCTATCTCCTTCCCGTGCACAGCGTTTCACTCGAATCGAGATCCATCAGCGCCGGCGATCTCCTGGTGGCCTACCGCACGGAATGGCCTTGACATATGCACATTTGAATAGTATAATTATGTGCACGTCATCGTCATGTCAGAAGCGACAGGAGGATCGGGAATTGGAGAGATTTGATCGCGACCGCATCGAGCGCGCAGCGCGCATCTACGCCAGCAACCAGGATGCCGGCCTCGCCCTGGGGATAGCCCCCAGCAGTTTCGGCCGTCTTTGCCGGCGCTTCGGAGTCGAGACTCCAAAGGCCCGCCGCAAACGCCGTGGCCGGGGGCCTCTCTCCGGGGATACTGAAGAGTGAGGTGGAGAATGGCCGCCGGAAACATCAACAAGGTCATACTGGTCGGGAATCTCGGAGCCGATCCGGAAATCAGGTTCACGCCGAGCGGGACGCAGGTTGCCAGTGTGCGCCTGGCGACCGACGACGACTGGACCGACAACCGGGGACAGCGGCGACGCCGTACGGAGTGGCACCGACTCGTCCTGTGGCGGCGTTTCGCCGAAATCGCCGGCCAGTATCTCAGGAAGGGAAGCAAGATCCGCGTCGAGGGCAGGCTGCACACTCGCAACTGGGAGGACGTCCACCGGCGCCGGCACCACGTGACCGAGATCGTGGTTACCGACCTGCAGTTCATCGACGCGGCAGGAGGGCCCGGAGAGCTCGACATGAAGTACGGACGCGCGGAAGAAACTCAGCTCGAGCTCGAAGCCGTTACCCGCCCGGCTTCACCTCCGGCCGCGGGGCGGTCTGACTATTCCTCCGACGATCTGCCGTTCTAGTGTCTCGTCGCAGAAATATGTCGACATCGGGAAGCCGATCCATTTGAGGGGAAAAATCGCGGTTTAATGAAACCCTCATCCGGTGCGATTTTTCCCCTCAATCCCGGCTCACGGCGTTGCCTTCGCTCGCCGTACACCCTCGGTACGACTCGCTCAGGCGCCTTGTGAGCCGGGCGCCTCGGCATCCCGATTTTGTCAATCTATCTCTGCGACGGGACACGGGTGCCCCGCTCTGCCGTTGCGCCAATCCAGGCTGAATCCGGCCGTCGCCGATCCCGGCCTCCTGAAGTCCCCGAAACCCGAACCGGAAGGGGAGATTGTGGAAAACAGTCTGCCCTTTCTTGACCCTGGATTCGGCGCGGCGCCATATTGGCCCGGGAAGGGGCAAAAATCCCGGAGCCCTCGCCGCTATGGCAGGCCCCTTCAGCTGCCGAGCGCCGGCAGCAAAGGCCGGCTGAATTCAAGGGACTGCGCCAGATTCAGGAAAGCGGTCTCAAAACCCCGGATGCGCCGATGGAATTGCTCTCTGCAAAACGGATTGGCGAACTGACCGTCGAATACGACGGCGACCGGTCCGAAGACGGGCGCCCGCGGGTTCCCGATGACATCCTCGAACGAATGAAGAAGGTGACGACCGAGGAGGCCTGGGGGGTCCTGGCAGGGGAGGAGTACCACTTCCAGTTCGAAGGGGAGTGGATAAACCTCCATCCGGAGCGCGTCCTGACCGGGCGCGCCGTGACCTGCCGCTACGTCCCCCATCGCCCCGATCTCAACCAGGTCACCGAGTCGGCAGGCAGCAGGGAAGGCCGCGTCGGCGGGCAGAACTCGTGGGTGATCGACACGCTGGTGGCCGGCGACGTCCTCGTCGTCGAGCTCTTCGGAAAGATCGTCCGCGGCACCTTTATCGGCGACAATCTCGGCACCGCAATCGCCGCCAACACCGGGGGCACCGGACTGGTCGTCGACGGCTCGATCCGCGACACCCAGCGGGTCCGGGAGCTGCCGATAAACGTCTTCGCAAAGGGGCTTCACCCGACCGGCATCGGCGAGGTCACCCTGACGGAGATCAACGGCCCGATCCGGGTCGGACAGGCGTCGGTGCTGCCCGGGGACATCGTGCTCGGGACCTCGAGCGGCGTCATTTTCATCCCTCCGAAGCTTGCCCGCCAGGTCGTCGAATCCTCGGAAACGACGCGTCTGCGGGACTACTGGGGCAAGCAGTCCATTCGCGAGGGTCGTTACAGCCCGGGGGAAATAGACCGGGGCTGGACCGAAGAGATGAATGCCGAGTTCGCGGCCTGGAGCAGGACCGTCGACGTAAACGAGCTGGAGTACTGACGGCCGGCGATGCCGACCCGGGTGCTTCTCCTGCTCTTCCTGATCGCCGTTTCCTGGCGGAGCGCCGGCGGGTGGTGGGGTGACGGGCACGAGATCGTCACGCGGGCGGCAATACGCGCCCTTCCGGAGGAAGTTCCGGCGTTTCTGAAGGAAGGGGAGGAACTGGTCGCCAGCACCGTTTACGATCCCGACCTGGCGAAAAACCGGTCCCTGCCGAACCTTCGCGACCGCGAGCATCCCGAACACTTTCTCGACATCGAGCTCCTGTCAGGCAGGCCGCTGCCGGCGACGCGCTACGAATTCGTGCGGCTCTGCCGGGAGGTCGGCGTCCGTCCCTCCAAGGTCGGCTTCCTGCCCTATGCCGTGGCCGAGTGGACTGAGCAGCTGACCCTGGCGCTGGCGGAACACCGCCGCTGGCCCGGGCTGAAGGCGCCGGAAAGCAAGGCCCTGGTATACGCCGGACTCCTCGCCCACTACGCCCAGGACCTGTTCCAGCCCCTGCATCTCACGATCCATTTCGACGGCTACGCGCCCACCGGCGGGGATTCCTCCGGGGGCGGCGGGTCGAAGCTTCATGCCGGTATCCACGAAAAGGTCGACTCCCTGATCGAGCGGCTCGCCCCCGACCCGGGTGCTCTGGCGGCCGCCTGCCGCCCTCAGCGGTTCGGCGACCTGATGGCGGCTGTCCGGGCCCGCTTCGAGGAGAACCACGCCAAGGTCGGCAGGGTGTACGAGCTGGCGGATGGTTTCGAGCCGCCCTCGGAGCCGGCTGCCCGGTTCGGATGGCAGCAGGCCGTCGGCGCGGCAGAATTCACCGCTTCCCTCTACCTCACGGCGTGGAAGGATTCCGAGGAGGTGCGCCTTCCCGGGTGGCTCGACCGTCCCGCGCCCGGCAACCCGCCGGGCGGCAGGTGATCAGGCCCTCAGGCTGAAACCGCCTTCCTTGACCGCCCTGTTCCAGACTGCCTCCTCGATGTCGAAACCTGCCCCGGGGGTGTCGGGGACGAACAGGCGGCCTCCGTCCATCTTCCAATCGTCGGCCATCAGCCCGGGCAGCTCGGCCGGTTCGGCTTCCAGCAGGTCGAAATTGGGAATGGAGGCGGCAAAATGGGCGTGGGTGAAGCGCTCGACGTAGCTGCCCCAGGTATGGGGAGCGCAACGTGCCGCACACCCCTCGAGCCGGGCTGAAACGGCGCGCCACCAGGTCAGCCCGTACTGGTGGAAGTCCTGCTGCACCACGTCGATCCAGCCCGCTTCGACAAGGTCGAAAAAGCAGGGGGGCGGCTGGAACTCCCCGTCGGCCACCAGGGTGTCCCAGCCGTTCTCGACGATGAACTCCTTCAGCGCCCGGTTGAGGGGAAGGTCCTCGGCAAACGGCTCCTCGAACCAGTAGAGGCGGGCATCGGCGGTTTCCGCCAGCAGCTCCCGGGCGGTGTTCAGGGTGTTCCCCATGTTGGCGTCGATCAGGATCTTGGCGTCCGGTCCGGCCGCTTCCCTGACGGTCCGGATCACCAGGGCGTCGCGGGCCAGTCCTTCTGCGGGCGGCATCCAGCGGGCTCCGCGGCCGACCTTGATCTTGAAGTTCCGGTAGCCGGCATCCCATCCGGACTGCACCTGCCGCGCATACAGCTCCCGCGCCCCGGCGTCCCCCAGCTCGAGATCGTCGATGTAGATGGAGCCGTCGTAGACCTCGACCTCCCGCGAGCCGCGCGGACCGAGCAGGCGGTAGAGCGGCAATCCCGCCAGGCGGGCGCAGAGGTCCCAGAGCGGCAGGTCGATCGGCCGT
Organism: Gemmatimonadota bacterium; assembly: GCA_026706165.1. Next base: position 14,327 of record JAPOZF010000772.1, on the reverse strand, counting down.
CCTGCCTGATTCGTCCCTTCCGGCAGCGAGAACAGCTCTCCGACCTTTCTGCCGACGAGCCCTGCGGCCTGTTCTGCGGCGATCCTCGACCACCCGATTCCCATCCCGCCGCCCGAGGTGCGGACCCGCACCACCTGGTCCCTGACGATGTTTCCGTGGACGGAGACGCGGGCGTTGCACCCCAGCTGCCGGGGCCGCCGTCCCGGCAGGACGCATTTCTCGATCAGGTCGATGCGCTCGCTCGCAATGGTCGAAAGCTGTTCCATGTCACCTCAATCCGGTTTTCCGCATCGGGCCGCGGGCGGTTTTTCGATTGACACTGTGCAGCCGGGCAGATACGGTAGGAGCCGGGCTTCCTGCCGGCAATTCCCGGGGCTCGGACAGACCGTCGCTTTCCTGTCCTGGTACGTTTCCCGTTCCCGCCGGGCCTGAAGCCGGGCGGCTTCCGTCGGGAATTCATTCCGGGGGCCAACGACACCTGACCTGGAGAAGGCAGCCATGCCAACATGGGTTCGGGATCTGCTGAGCCACGACGATCCCCGGGTGCGGTCGCAAGTCGGCCGTCAGCTGTTCGGCCACCGGGGCCGGAGCCACGGCCACGGCCTCGCAAGCGGGTCTCTCGTCGAATTCACGCACGGCGGCGGTCTCTGGTTCGGGGCGGTGCTGCGGAACCCCGGCCGCCGCCTTCTCGTCGTCGACGTCCGCGGCCGCGAACGCTGGTTGCGGCGCGACAAGATTCTCGACCTGTCGCCAGAAAGGGCTCCAACCCTGTCGAGGCAGGGGGTCATGTCCCATCTCCGCCGGATCGACGGGCAGCGCCAGGCCCGCAGCCTCGCCGTCGATCTCGAGCCTCTCTGGGAGATTGCCGCAGAGGAAGGGGAGGGCCGCGTGTGGTCCCTGGACGAGCTCGCCGAGCTCCAGTTCCGCGCGCCGGGAGCGGACGATCGCGCCGTCCTCCTGCGCACCCTGTGGCACAGCCGGTTCTTCGCCCGCCACCCCGACGGGTGGTCCCCGCTCTCCCGCCAGGCACGGGCTCGAAGGGGCGAGCTCGAGTCTCTGAAGAAGCAGCAGGCCAAGGACCTGGCCGAAACCGCGGCCTGGGTTCGCCGTGTCGCCGACGGGGAAGCCCCCGATCCGCGTCCCGCAAACGCGGATGAAGCGGTCCGGTTGTTGCGGGAAGCGGCTGTTTTCGGCAGTGGAAGTCGGCGCCGCTCGGAAGCGGCGGCGCTGATGGAGAGGGCCCACCTTCACGGTCCCGGAGCCGCCTTCGATGTGCTCGTGCGGCTGGGGTTCTGGGACAGGCACGAGAACCTCGAACTGCACAGGTGCGGGGTGCCGCTGGAATTCTCTCCCGAATCCCTGGACGAAGTCGAAAGAATCGCCGCGGTGGTCGGCGGGGTCTCCGCGACCCGGGCCTGGCGCCGCCCCTGCGCCTTCGCAGACCCTGCCGACCAGACAGCGGACGTCGCCCTCTTTGCGCGGCGCACGATCCGGGGATTCCGGGTGCAGGTCTACCTGCCGCTGGTGGCAGCCGCGGTTCCAGCCGGCAGCGCCCTCGACCGGGATGCCGCCAACCGCGCCACCAGCATCGAGCTGCCGGACCGGCGAATCCCGTTGCTCCCCCCGGCCGTGGAAGGAGCCGTGCGCTTCCGCGGCGAACGGGCGGCCCCCTCTCTGCGAATCGAGGCGGTGCTGGGACGCGACCTGGGCATCCGCGATTGCCGCATCGCCCTGCGCCGCATCCGCCCGCGCATGGTTTCCCCGGACTCCGAAACCGAAGGCCGGGCGGCCGGCCGTTTGCGGACCCTGGCGGAGATTGCCGCCGGACTGCGCGCCCGCCGGCAAGGGAGGCTGCCGGCGGAGAGAGTGCCGGAAGAGGATCCGGACATTCGCGTTGCCGGCAGCAGCGTGACGGTCTCCCGCCCCGACAGCATGGGGAGGATGATCCTGGAGGAATGCGTGAACGTCGCCAGCCAGGCCCTGGGCGCCTGGTGTGAGAAGCAGGGGGTCCCGGCGCTGTACAGGACCCGGCCTCTGGCGCCGCCATTGCCGCCCGAAGCCGGGGTCGAACAGCAACCGGATGACCCCGGCCGCTTGCGATCCTACCTGCTGCGCAAGGCGGGTACGCCGGAGTCGATGCAAGTGAAGCCGGCGGAACACGAAGCCCTCGGCCTGTCCGGATGCGCCGCCGGAACGGCGCCGCTCGACCGCTACGAGCACCTCGTCATGCAGAGACAGCTGATCGCCGCGATAAAGGGCGGGACCCCGGTCGGCGAAGAGGAGTTGGAGCGCCTGCTCAGCGAATGCAGGGCGGGAATCGAAGCCGCTCGCCGGGTCGAAAGACACGGCCGCCGCTACTGGCTTCTGGCCGCCCTGCAGCCGCATCAGGGAGCCGACCTCGAAGCGACGGTCGTACGGCGCGCCGGCGTGGGGTATACGGTCCTGCTCGACCGGTTCGACATCGAGGGATACGTGGCGGCAACCGAGATGTCCGCCCATACCGGGGACCGGGTCATGGTCCACCTGCAGCAGGCTTCGCCCAGGAGAAACCTGCTGCGCCTCGCCGGTGTTCGCCGCCGCTGACTCCCACCTTCCGGCCTCCCGCGATCCGGCTGCGGGCAGTGGAAACGCCGCCTGCTATTCGCTTGATTTCCGCGCTGTCGGCAACCCGAGAAAAAGGAGGAGGCATGACGGCGCTGAAGGTCGGGATCATCGGGGTGGGCGGGATATCGCGGTCCCACATGCCCGGGTGGCGGGCTTCGGAACATGCGGAAGTGGTCGCCGGGTCCGATATCGACGCTGCCGCGCTGCGGTCCTGGGGGGAGGAGCAGGGAGTCTCCAGGCTGTACGAGGCTCCCGAAGAGCTGTTCTCCGACCGGGAAATCGACATCGTCGACATATGCGTTCCCAACATGCACCACGCCCCGCTCGCCGTCGCCGCGCTCGAAGCCGGAAAGCACGTGATCTGTGAAAAACCCCTCGCGCCCACCCCGGACCTGGTGCGCGAGATGATCGCGGCGCGGGACAAGTCGGGAAAAAAGCTGATGACCGCCCAGCACTTTCGCTTCGAGCCCTCGTCCCGGGCGATGAAGGCGGAGATCGAGCTGGGAGTTCTCGGGGACATCTACCACGCCCGCAGCTGGATGCTGCGCCGCGGCTTCGCCCCGACCGGATCCGGCTTCGTTCAGCGGCGCCTGAGCGGCGGCGGTCCGTGCATCGATATCGGGGTCCACATTCTCGATCTCACCCTCTGGTTCATGGGCAACCCGCGGCCGGCCGCGGTCAGCGGCGTCGCCCGCGCCGGGATCGCTAGGCAGGAGGGGGCCTTCGGCGTCGGGCGCCGCTCGATTCCCCCGGAATTCGACGTCGAGGATTTCGCCGCGGCTTTCGTCCGCTTCGAAAACGGCGCCACCCTGATCCTCGAAGTGAGTTGGCTCCTCCACCACGACACCGCCGGCGAGGACATGCAGATGTGGCTGTACGGGACGGCCGGCGGTCTGCACTGGCCCAGGTGCGAGATCCTGGAGACCAACTACCGGACCCGGCAGTTCTACAACAGGGTCCTGAAGCTGATGCCGGAAGGTCTCGATGCCCACGCCCAGGAGTGCGTCGAATTTGCGCGGGCGGTCGCCGAGGACGCCCCCTCGCCGGTGCCGGCGGAGCAATCGCTGCAGGTGATGGCGATCCTCGACGGCATCTACCGCAGCCAGGGGGCGGGGGCGGAAGTCAGGCTGGATTAGCGTCCCAACAGGGGGTGTTGCTTCCCACAGTCCCCCCGGGCAGCTCCCGCTCGGGAGGTTCCTCCCGGGTCAACCCCAGAGCTCGGCCATTTCGTCCGCTTCGAGGGTATTGATCACGTCGGCCGCTTCGAGCCAGGCCTTGCGGCCCATGCTCACCCCCAACCCGATGTAATCGAGATGGGCGATCCGGTGGGCGTCGGTGTTGATGGCGATCCGGACACCCCGCTCCCGGGCTTTCCTGACCCAGCGCCAGTCGAGATCGAGCCGGTCCGGCTGCGCGTTCAGCTCCAGGGCAACTCCGTTGCCCGCGGCCGCCTCGATGACGGCCTCCATATCGATCTCCCATCCCTGCCGCTGATTGAGGATCCTGCCCTCCGGGTGGGCGAGGATGCGGGTATTCGGGTGCTCGACGGCGCGGATCACCCGCGCCGTCTGCGTCGGCTCGTCAAGGTTCATTCCGTTGTGGACGGCGGCGACGACGAAATCGAACTCCGCCAGCAGTCCGTCGTCGTAATCGAGGCTGCCGTCCCTGCGGATGTCGCACTCGATCCCCTTGAATACCCGGAAGTCTTCCCAGGCCCCGTTGACGGCATCGATCTCCCGGTGCTGTTCGGCCACCTCCTCCGGCTTGAGTCCGAAAACGTACCCGGCGGACTGGCTGTGGTCGCAGATGCCGAGACAGGAATAGCCGCGCCCCCGCACCGCGGCGGCCATCCCGGCGACGGTGTCCCTGCCGTCGCTGTACGAGGTGTGCACGTGCAGGATGCCGCGAATGTCCGCGGGCCGGATGAGGTCGGGCAGGGTCCCTTGGGCGGCAGCTTCGACTTCGCCGAGGCCCTCGCGCAGTTCCGGGGGAATGAAGTCCAGCCCGAGGGCGGCGAAGAGGTCGGCCTCCGCGGCACAGGGAACCGCGTCCCCGGACCGGTCGAAGAGCCCGTACTCGTTCAGGCGCATGCCTCTGCCGAGAGCGCGGGACCGCATGGCGACGTTGTGGTCCCTGCTGCCGGTGAAGTGATGGAGAAGGGCGGGGAACCGGTCGTCGGAGACGATCCTCAGGTCGGCCTGGATGCCGCTGTGCAGGCGCACGGAGGTCCCGGTGTCTCCCCTGGCGATCACCTCGCGCACCGTCCGGTGTCCGGCGAAGGCGGCCGAAACCGCGGCGGGGTCGTCGCTGCCGGCGACGATGTCGATATCCCTGACCGTCTCCCGGCTGCGCCGCAGGCTGCCGGCGATGGCCGCTCTGGTCGCCGGGAGAGCGCGCAGGGACTCGCACAGCTCCCCGGCCTGGGCGGATGCATCGCGCAGCAGCCAACACTGTCCGAACTCGCGCAGGCGGGCGACCGCGGCGAGGATGTTGTCCCGGGTCTTCGCCCCGAAGCCGCCGAGGCGGTCGAGGCGGCCGTCCCGGCATGCCCTTTCCAGGTCCTCCACCGACTCGATTCCCGTGCCGTCGTAGAGCGCCCGTACCTTCCGGACGCCGAGCCCGGGAATCCGCAGGATGTCCAGCAGCCCCTCGGGGACCCTCCCTTTCAGGGTCTCGTGGGCCTGTGCGGAACCGGTTTGCAGGAACTCGGTTACCAACTCCTCCACTCCCCTCCCGATTCCCTCGATTTCGGTCAGCGTGCCGTCCGCCGCCATGGCTGCGGCATCGACGCCGAGCTCCTCGATAACGCGCGCCGCGTTGGTTATGGCGCGCACCCGGAAAGGGTTGGCCCCGTCGATCTCCATCAGGGCGCCGTGGCGGTTGAGGAAATCGACGATATCGGCGTTGGCCCCGACGCTCATGCGGTCCCTTCCCGCAACCGCGCGAGGAGCTCGAGCATCTGCGCTGTGAGCAGCTCGTTGCCGGCGACGAGCCCCGGTTCTACCAGGGTGCAGGGCTGATTGTATCGCCGCACCTGTCCGTCGAGATCGAGCATCCGGCCCCCGGCTTCGCGCACCAGCAGGTCGCCGGCGCAGACGTCCCACTCGTTTTTGGGCTTCACGCTGACATTGAGGTCGCCCTTACCGGCTGCAACGAGGGCGAGTTTGTAGGCGACGCTGCCGACGGGACGCACCCTAGCGAGGTGGGGGCGCAGGGGATCGATCTCGCCGCGCGCCGTTTCGCTGCGGCTGACGATCAAGGTCGCCCGGTCCAGCCGGTCCGTGGGGGTGCAGAAGATCCGTTTGCCGTTGAGAAAACAGCCGCCCCCGCGCACGGCGCTGAACAGCTCATCGGCGACCGGGTTGAAGATGACGGCCACGACCGGATCCCCATCCTCGACCAGGGCAATGGAGGTGCCGAACTCCCCGATCCGTTCGAGGAATTCCATGGTGCCGTCGATCGGGTCGACGATCCACAGGCGCCGCTTCCGGAGGCGCCCGGGGGAGTCGACGCTTTCCTCGGAAAGCCAGCCGCAGCCCGGGCAGACAGCGGTCAGCCGCTCGCGCAGGCAGGCGTCGACCTCCAGGTCCGCCCGGGTAACCGGATCGTACCGGGCGGCCGACTGCTCCCCGGGCAGCATGCCCCCCGGGACGCTCCCCTTGTCGCGGATTTTTCTCGCGGTTCCGTAGTGTGACAGCAGTATCCGGCCAGCTTCACGGGCGGCGGCGATGGCGGCATCCAGCTCGGGTCTCATGGGGCAACTTCAGCCATGTTTGGCAGGCGTGCGAACAGGCGAGGCAAGGCTTTTAGTCCGGCCCTCGTCTTGACAATTCCGGGCGGCCTCCGGTAATCTAAACAGATGGGAGACAGCTTCTAACCGCCCCGTTGACACCGGTTCTCCCCGATTTCAAAGGAAGAGTCACATGATTTCAAGGAACGCCTTGTCCTGCAATATGATAATAGCAGTCGCGGTTGTGGGGTTTTCAGTTGCCCCCTACCCCCTCTACGGAGACGCTGACCGCATCGCGGCGACCCTGGAAAAGATGGCGGCCGAGGAATCCTGGGGAGAAGTCGTCCTCAAGTCCGGCAAGGTCCGCGCGATTCAGGTGGTGTCGATCGAGGGAGAGGAAATCTCCGTTCGCGAGGTAGTCGGCGCCCTGCACGAGCGCCCTGCGACCTACTCCCTCGATCAACTGCACTCGATCCGGGAGCTGGGAAACCGCCGCATCGCCATGCGCCCGGCGGCGTACCAGCCGCGGCGCTCGCTGCTGGCGGCCCTGCTGATCGAGACGCCGATCCCGGGAGGGGGGTTCTTTTACATCGGGGAATCCCGCCAGGGTTTCTCGCTGCTGCTTTTCTCCGCCGCCGCGGCAGGGACCGGATTCCTGGCGGGAAGAGAGGGCGCGGCCGGCTGGGTGCCGATCGTCGCCTGGACCAAGCTCGCCTCCCTCCTCCATCTGCGCGACCAGGTGGGCGCCATAAACGCCTACCACGAGCGCCAGCTCGAGGCCGACACCCGGTATGGGGAGGCCGGGCGGACGCCTTCGTCCCCCCCCTTCCTCCGCCTGGGCTTCCGGTTCTGATCCGGTAGCGAACGGCAGGCTGCAGGAGCATCGGCCCGGGACCGCCGGCCGGATCCCGTCCTCCCGGAAATCCGGGTCAGTCCTTCAACGCCGCTGGAGGCCGCCCTTCGCGGCTCGGCGAGTTCCGGCCGGGGCGTGGGGACAGACCGCAATTCCCACCTGGACAGTCAGTCGCTTCGTCCGAAGTCGATTACCCGCTTTTGAGGCGACAGGTCGATTTCGTCGACGACTGCGCCTTCCCGGGAATCCAGGGCGAAAGAGACCGCGGCGGCGACATCGACCGGTAGAAGGTGCTCGCCAGGTTCGGCGCCGGGGCGAAAATCCAGCTTTTCGTGAAAGGCGGTCCGCACCATGCCGGGATTGACGAGGCAGACGCGGATTCGGCTGGCGGCGGTCTCCTCGCGGATCGATTGAGCAAACCCCCGCAGGGCGAACTTGGCGGCGCAGTAGAGCGAACCCCGGCGCCCCCCTTTGACCGCCGCTTCCGAACCGATCAGCACGATGTCTCCCCTGCCCCGCCTCCGGAATTCCGGGAGAACGGCGCGCACGAGAAGAACCTGGCTTGTGAAGTTGAGGTCGAGAGAGCGGCGGATCCGGCCGCTGGAGAACTGTTCGAGGCTGCCGAAAACCGGCTCTCCGGCGTTGCAGACTATGGCGTCGAGGTCCGGGTGAGCAGCGGCTATCCCGGACAGCCGATCGGGCAGCGCGTCGAGGTCGGCGAGGTCGATCCCGATCGCATCGAAGCCCTCCAGACTGCGACCGGGGAATTTGTCGAAGTCCCGGGCGAGTCCGACGACCCGGTCCCCGGCTTCCAGGCGAGCCTCGCACACGGCGCGGCCGATTCCGGCGCTCGCTCCGGAAACCAGAACCTTCCGGCTCATACCGGTGCTTCGGCGCCGGTGGTCGGGCACGGGAAGATCACCTCCTCCGGTACGTAACGCCGCAGCTCCTCGAGACAGAAACCGAGCATCTCTTCGCGAAGGTTTCCGGGATACCCGGTTTCCCCGCCGGCTTCCTCGAGGCCCTGGGCCAACAGCGCTTCCTCCGGGTAGAGAGCTTCCATGCGGCGGTGGAAGCGCCGCGGCAGGCGCAGCGTTCCCAGGAATACCGAGTGGACGCTGCCGCCGCGGACCGCGGCGAAGGTTTCGGCGAACAGCCGCCTGTAGGACTGGTGAAAACCCGGGGACCAGATCAGCGGATCGAAGCGCAGGCCGACGGGCCATCCGGCTTCCTGGAGCCGCGCCGCGGCGGCGATGCGGCTGCGCACCGGGGGAACCCCACTCTCGTGACTGGCCATCCGGGCCGGGTTGAGACTGTAGGCGACCACGACGTTCCCGAGGGCGGATTTCAGAGGAGCGGTGCGCACGCTCTTGGTGCGCAGTTCGAACAGGGCCTCCGGGTGGGCGGCGAAAAAGGGAAGGAAGTCCTCGACGAATCCCGTGATCCCCTCCATCGCCAGGCTGTCGCAATCGTAGCCGGTGAAAAAGTGGGGCTCCCCGCTCGGTTCTCCTGAGGCTGGGGCGTGGAGCACCTCCTCGATGTCGGCCTTGAAGTCGTCGTAGTTGACGAAAACCACCATGTGAGCCGAGCGGTACATCCCCTGGAGAAAGCAGTAGCGGCAATCGTAAACGCAGTTCAGCATGTGGGAGAAATAGAAATTTGCATTGCTGCCGATTCCGTAGCCCGCCGGCGCCGACAGAACCCGACGCCCCTGCTTGGCGGCGAGGATGAGGGCGGGGTTGCGTTTCTGGAGCCGGAAGTTCTGCCCGGAGCGGTTGAAGATTTCGCCGTAGCGGTCGCAGCCGACGACGCTGGCCGCGGGAAAGCGCCGGCAGATCTCCCGCGCGCGCTCGCAGTCCCGCACCGCTTCCTCGACGTAGATGAAGTCGAACACCGTCACCCCCCGGGGCCGGGAAGCGTGGATGCCAGGCGTTTCTTCAGCTGGCGGATGACTTCCCCCCCGGTGCGCAGGCCCTGTCCCTGGAAGTCGGCCCCGGCCTGCCCCGGGGCCGCCGCCCGCAGCCGTTGCAGCAGCAGCCGCAGCTGGTGCCGTTGCGTCTCGGTGAAATGCCGGCCTTCGAGAAGGCGCTGGTACTCCGGGTCGGCCGCAGTAAGCGGTCCGGGCAGGCGCAGGAGCGCCGCGAGTTCGGCGATGATGTCGGCGACGAGCTGCAGGTGGGCGCCGATCAGGGTCCTCGCCCTGGCCGCGGTCACCGTCGCGGCGGGTACTTCCCGGTTGTCGGACACGACCTTCAGGCAGTGGACGAGCTCGGGGGTGGTCCGGGAACAGGCCGCAGCGAAGAAGGGGTGGGCTTCCATGTCGCAGGCGGCCTCGCCGGGGTACTCCCGCTGTTCCCGGGCGACGGTGACGACCTCGACCGTGCCGCAGGCGGGAGTGAAGCAGAAGGTCGGGTAGAAGCTGCCGGTTTCCGGCTCCCCCAGGCTGATCTTGTGCGCAAGCACCGGGGTCCCCACCGGGAGCCGGCGGTGGCCGGCGATGCCGACGTTGAGCCAGGCGCAGGGCCGGCGGCCTTCCCCTTCGTCGCCGAACCCGCTTACCGCCGCCTCGGCGGCGGCGGCCCCAACGCCGCACGTGATCAGCGACAGGTAGATACCCCACCGGTTCCCGGTCCAGT
>JAPOZF010000772.1:0-4489 GCA_026706165.1 Gemmatimonadota bacterium | reverse complement strand
CCCCGGGCCCGGGGCGGGTGCGGGCTTCAGCCCCAGGCCCCTGGCCAGCGGCTCAGCCTCGGCGGGAAGGGCGCACAAAAGGCGGACGTCGACCCCGGGCAGGCTGCTGCCTTCGCCCCCTCCGGGAGCGTCGTTGACCGTTCTGTGCTCTTCATCCAACTTCATGCAAAACAACAGCCAATGGTGCCAGGGGAGGCGGAGTGAGAAACGGATTCTTCAAGGGGCACGGGCTCGGAAACGACTACATCGCCCTCGATCCCGGCGATCTCGATTTCGAGCTCACACCACGTGCGATACGGGGGCTGTGCGACCGCAACCGGGGCCTGGGAAGCGACGGCATCCTCGCCCTCTCCGACACCGGAACGGCGGATTTCGGCGTCAGAATATACAATCCCGACGGCAGCGAAGCGGAAAAGTCCGGGAACGGCCTTCGCATCCTCGGCCGCTACCTGTACTCGACCGGAAGGACTCGCAGCCGGCGGTTCAGCGTCGATACCATGGGTGGCCTCGTCGAGATAGAGCTGCACGTCGACCCCCACGGAGACGCCAGCGCCGCCACGGTCGCCATGGGCGGAGCCTCTTTCCGCCCCGGAGACCTGCCCTGCACCCTCGCCGCGGAGGAGCTGGTCGACCAGCCGATCGCCGTGGACGGCAGGGAGCTCCGGTTCACCGGGGTCAGCGTCGGCAACCCGCACTGCGTCCTGTTCCGCGAGAAGGGGCTGGAGTGGTCCCGCGGGGAGCTCCTCGACCTCGGGCCCCGGCTCGAGAACCACGAGCTGTTTCCGCGCCGCATCAACGTCCAGCTCGCCGTCCCGGTCGGACCGCAGTCGATCTACATCCTCATCTGGGAAAGGGGAGCCGGGGAGACCCAGGCGTCCGGTTCCTCCTCCTGCGCCGCTGCCAGCGCCGCGGTCCGCCTCGGACTGGTGGACAGCCCGGTCACCGTCAAGGCCCCGGGGGGCGCCCTGGAGATCGAGGTCTCCGACGACTTCGATCTGACGATGAAAGGGCCGGTCGACGAGGTGGCCACCGGCAGCTTCACCCAGGCGTTCATCCGCTCCCTGAGCTGAGGGAGTTCCGCGGTGCCGGGATGAAGCAGGAGATCGCCGCGGAGCTGCTGGCGGCATGGAACCGCAAGCTCTACCTGTGGTTTTCCCAGTACAACGAGGAGTACGCCGGGGGGCGCCTGCGGAGGCCCGTCATCGTGCTCGGGTCGGCGAGCGGGCAACTCGGCAGCTGGGATCCGGTACTGCGCCGCATCACCATTTCCGTCGAGCACGTGCGCCGCGATCCCTGGCTCGAGGTGATGGATACCCTGCGTCACGAGATGGCCCACCAGTACGCCCACGAGGTTCTCGAAGCCGGGGACCTCCCCCACGGACCGGCCTTCCGCCGCGCCTGCGAGGTTCTTCGCTGCTCTCCCCGCGCCGAGGCGGCTGCAACCGGTGAACCGCTTGCCGGGGAAGGGGACGAGCGCATTCTCCGCGTCCTCAAGAAAGTCCTGTCGCTGGCAACCAGCCCCAACGAGCACGAAGCCCAGGCCGCGGTCGACAAGGCGCGCAGGATGCTGCTCGAGTACAACGTCGATCTCGTCGCCCTCGACCGCGAGCGCAACTTCGACTGCGTCGCCGTCGGCGAGATCAAGGCGCGGCGGTCGACGTGGGAACTGTGGGTGGCGGCGATCCTCAACGAGTTCTTCTTCGTCGAGGTGCTGTGGGCGCGGACCTACCAGGCCCGCCGCGACCGGATGGGAACCGTGCTGCAACTTTTCGGGACCCCGACCAACCTCTCCATGGCCTCATACGTGCACGACTACCTCGCCAACCTGCTGCCGCGCCTGTGGGAGCGGTACCGCCGCGACAACGGGCTGGCCGGGAATCGCGAGCGCATGCGCTACTTTGCCGGGGTCGCCCAGGGTTTTCACGACAAGCTCACCCGCCAAGCCGAGGCCGCCGCGGACCCCGGGACCGGCGCGGGAACCGCCGCCCTCGTGTGGAAGGGGGACCGCCGCCTCCGGCAATACTACCGGTACCTGAACCCGTACGTGCAGACGCGAACCACCGCCGGGGTGTCGTCGAGCGAGGCCTTCCGGGACGGCCTTCGCGAGGGGAGGAAGGTGGAGATCCGCCGTCCTCTCACCGCGGGCGCCGGCTTCGGCGGTCTGCTGGGCCAGGGGTAGGTCGGGAATGCGGACCGCCCCTTATTTCGGTTGGCTCGTCCTGCTCGCCACTGCCATTGCGGGCCCGGAGCGCGGGAGTGGGCAGCTGTACCAGTTCGGAAAGAACAAGGTCCAGTACGACGAGTTCGAATGGCAGAAAATGGAGACCGCCCACTTCGACGTGTACTTCTACCCGGAAGAGCAGCAGCTCGCTTCCTGGGCTGCCCGCATGGCGGAAGAGGGGTATCGCGCCGTCGAGCAGGTTTCCGGCCATACCGTGCAGCGCCGCATACCGCTGATCGTCTACTCCTCCCACGTCTATTTCGAGCAGACCAACATCATCCCCGGCTTCCTGCCGGAAGGGGTGGCCGGGTTCACCGAGTCCCTGAAGGGGCGCGTCGCCCTGCCGCTGAGCGGGTCGCTTCCCGAGTTCGAGCGCGTCCTCGTGCACGAGCTCGTGCACGTGTTCATGTTCGACCGCATCCGCACCGTGCTCAAGGCCAGGGGGGCGGCCCGCTACCGCCGCGGGCCGCTGTGGTTCTCCGAGGGGCTCGCCGAGTACTGGGCCGGACCGTGGGACAGTTACGGCGACATGATAATCCGCGACGCCCTGTTCTCGCAGCGGCTGGTTCCGATCGCCCGGATGCACCTCATCCAGGGCACCTTCCAGATGTACAAGGAGGGGCAGTCGATCTGCGAGTTCATGGCGGCCCGCTACGGCCCGGACGTCTTCGTCCGCCTTCTCGACAACTGGTGGCGGTCCGAGGAGTTCGCCGAGGTGTTCGAGATCACCACCGGCGAGCCGCTGGCCGAGCTCGACGAGAAGTGGGGCTACCACCTCCGCAAGACCTATCTGCCCGATATCGAAGGCAGCGACCCGCCCGGGGAGATTTCCCGGGCGGTCACCCGCGCCGGTTTCAACCTCAAGCCCGAGGTCTCTCCCGGCGGAACGGCCGGAGGGGAGCCCGAGGTGCTGTTTTTCCACAACCACCGGGGGCACTCGCAGATCGCCAGGGCCCCCCTGCGGGGGGTCGAGGCCGAGCCCGAGGTCGTCGTCCCCGGGACGCGGCTTCCGCAGTACGAATCCCTGCACGAGCTGAGCAGCAGTCTCGCCGTTTCCCCCGACGGCCGCCTGCTCGCCTTCTCGGCCAAGCGCAGGGGCCGCGACCATCTCCACCTCTGGGACCTGGGCGCAGGCCGGCTGGCCGGGACGCTGAGTTTCGAGGAGATCGTCGCCATTTCCAGTCCGACCTGGTCCCCCGAGGGGGGCCGCATCGCCTTCTCGGGCGCCGGCAAGGGGGGGATTTCGGACCTCCACGTGGTGGAGGTGGCAAGCGGCGGGCTCGAACGCCTGACCGCGGATCAGTTCCACGACCGGGACCCGGCCTGGCATCCCGCCGAGGACCGCCTGGTGTTCAGCTCGGACCGCTGGGAGGTGGCGGGCCGCCAGGGGTACTACAGCCTCTTCGAGTACGATTTCGCCACCCGCAGGGTGCGTCCGCTGACCCGGGGGAAGAACAACGACCTGCACCCGGCCTGGTCCCCGGACGGCGGCCGCATCGCCTTCAGCTCCGACCGGGACGGCAGGTTCGATCTGTTCGAGCTGGAACTGCAGGGCTCCGACGCCGGGAGCCTGCGCAGGCTGACGAGGGTCCTGACCGGGGTCTTCGACCCGGCCTGGCTGCCGGACGGAAGCGGCGTTCTCTACACCGGATTCGAGAGCGGGGGCTTTCAGATCTACCTGCACGACCTCGCCGCCGGTGCCGAAGGAAATGCCGACCCGGGAGAGCTGATCGACCTCGCCGCGGTCGCCGCGGCCGCCGATTCCGGCTGGACCCTCGAGGAATCGGGCGGCTCCGGCGCCGTCGTCAGGAGCCGCTACCGCAAGCACCTCAGCCTCGACATCGCCCAGAGCCAGATATCGCAGGATCCGGTTTTCGGGACCTCGGGGGGGATCCAGATCGCCTTGAGCGACATCCTCGGGAACGACCAGTTCTACTTCGTTCTCTCCCACATTTCCGGCAGCGACGTCGGATTCTTCAACGGCCTCAACCTCGCCCTGGGCCGCCTCCACCTCGCCCGCCAGCTCAACATCGCCTGGGGGGTGTTCCGCCTCAACGACCGCTTTTCGAGCCGCTTCGGCCGCTTCGTGCGCGAGAAGCGGACCGGCGCCTACACCGAGTTCAGCTATCCCTTCAGCCGCAACAACCGCATCGTGACCCGGCTGTCGGTTCGCCACGCCGACATCGACCGCAGCTTCCAGGGCCGCAAGCTCAAGGGCTGGCTGATGTCGAACCACATCAGCTACACCCACGACGGCAGTTTCTGGAT
>JAPOZF010000173.1:10886-19606 GCA_026706165.1 Gemmatimonadota bacterium | reverse complement strand
GCTGCTCCTCGCCGCCGGGGTGGCCGGGTTTGCGAGCTGGCTGAGAGCAGGAGGAAGCCCCGCCTCCGGGCCGCCATTGTCGACCCTCGGGCTGGCGGTCACATCGACGCGGCGCCAGCCGGGGCGCAGCCTGCTCGCTGCCGGCCTGGTGGCCTGCGCCTGCTTCGCGATCGTTGCGGTTGCGGCCAACCGCCGCGTCGGCCTGCCGGGCCCGGACGCGCTGGCGAAGGACTCGGGAACCGGCGGCTACGCGGTGAGGGCGAAAACCGACATCCCGGTGTTCGCCGACCTCGACAGCGAGGACGGGCTGATCGAAGAGGGGTTCACGCCGGAGGAGCGGGCGCGGCTCGGCGGCTCCCGGATCTTCCGCCTGCGCGGCTCCCCGGGAGAGGACGCGAGCTGCCTCAACCTCTACAGACCGGCGCGGCCCACCCTGCTCGGCCTGCCGGCGGACTTCATCGAGCGCGGCGGTTTCCGCTTCGCGCAGGTTGGCCCGGAAGCCGGGTCCAACCCCTGGGAGCTGCTCGACGAAGAACTCGAACCCGGGGTGGTGCCGGCGATCGGCGACTACAACTCCGTGCGCTGGATCCTCCACTTCGGCCTCGGGGAGGAGATCCTCCTCGCCGACGAGGCCGGGGGCGAGCTGAGACTGCGCCTGGTCGGGCTGCTGCAGGGCAGCATCTTCCAGAGCGAGATCCTGGTATCGGAGGAGCAGTTCAAGCGCCGTTTTCCGGGCGCCGGCGGCTACCGGTACTTCCTCGTCGAGGGGGGACGGCAGGAGCCGGACGAGACCGCCGCCCTCCTCGAACGGCGGCTGCAGGCGTACGGCCTCGAGGCGGCGACCACCGCGTCCCTGCTGGCGCGCTTCGGGGCGGTCGAGAACACCTACCTTTCGACCTTCCAGACCCTGGGGGGGCTCGGGCTGTTGCTGGGAACGGTCGGGCTGGCCCTGGTGCTGCTGCGCAACGCCATCGAGCGCAGCGGCGAGCTGGCGGCCTGGCGCGCCTGCGGGTTCAGCCGCGCGCGCCTGCGGAGCATCCTGGTGCTGGAGAATGCGTTCCTGCTGCTGGCCGGGGGGGCCATCGGAACGGTTGCCGCCCTCGTCGCCGTCGCCCCCCACCTCGCCCTGCACCCGGGCGGAGTGCCCTGGGGATCGCTGGCCGCGACTCTGGGGGCGGTGCTGGCGTTCGGGGTTGCAGCGGGAGCGGCCGCTTCGGGGTTGGCCCTGCGCCAGCCGCTGTTGCCTGCCCTGAAAAGGGAGTAGCCTCGAAACCGGCCGCCGCGGGAAGCAGGCGGCTCGACCGGGGGAAGAAAAAAGTGACGGAAAGCCACGCGCCCATGATCGCCGTCGACGGTATGTCGAAGACCTACCGGGTTCCGGTCCGCCAACCGGGCCTGGCCAACGCCTTCAGGAGCATCTTCAGACGCGAGACCCGCGACGTCGAGGCGGTAAGGGAGATCTCCTTCTCCGTCGCCGCCGGGGAAGTGGTCGGCTTCCTGGGGCCCAACGGGGCCGGCAAGACGACGACTCTCAAGATGCTGTCCGGCCTGCTCAATCCCGACGCCGGGAAGGCATCCGTACTCGGCCACGAGCCGTACCGCCGCGAGCGCGATTTCCTCAGGCAGATCACCCTGGTCATGGGAAACCGCAACCAGCTGATCTGGGACATTCCCGTTTCCGATTCCTTCGAGCGCAACCGCGCCATCTACCGGCTGCCGTCCGCGTCGTTCCGGGAGACGGTGGCGGGCCTGACCGACCTGCTCGAGCTAGGAGAGCTGCTCGACAAACCGGTGCGCAACCTCTCCCTCGGGGAGCGGATGAAGTGCGAAATCGCCGCGGCGCTGCTGCACCGGCCGAAGATCCTCTTTCTCGACGAACCGACCATCGGACTCGACGTCACCATGCAGCGCCGCATTCGCGCCTTCATCGCCGAGTACAACCGGATCTTCAACGCCACCGTCCTGTTGACGAGCCACTACATGGCCGACGTCGAAGCTCTCTGCCAGCGCGTCCTCGTCATCCACCACGGGCAGCTGCTGTTCGACGGCGACCTGTCCGACCTCGTGGCGAGTTTCGCTCCCCACAAGAGGATAGTCGTCGAGGTGGAAAGGGAAGGAGTCGACGCCACCCGGTTCGGGGAGGTGATCGCCAGCGAAGGCCTGCGGCACACCCTGCTGGTGCCCAAGGAGGAGACCGCGCGCGTCACCGGCGAGCTGCTGGCCGAGCTGCCGGTGGCCGACCTCACGGTCGAGGATCCGCCGATCGAGGGAGTGATCGAACAGGTGTTCGCGCAGGAGGCGCCATGACCGCCCTGGGCCGCATCTACGGCGTCCTGGTGAAGACCGACCTGGCGGTGATGATGCAGTACCGGGCGGCGATGCTGATCTACCTGATTTTCGGGGTGCTGCAGCCGGTCGTCTACCTCGTGGTCTGGCTGACGGTCGCCGAGGCCAGGGGGGGCACCGTCGGCGACTTCGACAAGGGGGGGCTTGCCGCCTACTACATCGCCTTCATGCTCGTCAGTCACGTGACCTTCGACTGGCACATGTTCGAGATGGGATGGCGCGTCCGCAGCGGCTCCTTTTCCCCCATTCTGCTGCAACCCCTGCACCCGCTGCACCGCGACCTGTCCGAGAACGTGTCGTACAAACTGCTGACCCTGTCGGTCATGCTTCCGGTCGCCGCCTTCCTCGTCTGGTTCTTCGAACCGTCGTTCCCGTCGTCGGCCTGGGCCTGGGTCGCTTTTCTGCCCGCCCTCGTGCTCGCCTTTCTCGTCCGCTTCCTCGTCGAGTGGACGGTTGCGCTTCTCGCCTTCTGGATCACCGACACTTCCGGTCTGAACCAGGTCTACTTCATCGCGGTGACCTTCCTGGCCGGCAGGATGGCGCCGCTGTCGTTGATGCCGGAGTGGGTGCAGAAAGCCGCGGGGGTGCTGCCTTTCAAGTGGATGGTGGCGTTCCCCGTCGAGCTCCTTCTCGGGCGCCTGACCCCGCGGGAAGCGGTCGACGGCTTCATCGCCCAGGGGGCGTGGCTGGTCCTGGCGCTGGCCGTGCTGGGCCTGTCCTGGAACCGCGCCGTGAAGAGATACTCGGCGGTGGGAGCATGAGCATCCTGCGGCTGCTCTGCGTCTTCTTTCGCATCGGTTTGCTCAACGAGCTGCAGTACCGGGCGAACTTCCTGCTTCAGCTGTTCAAGACCGGCTTCAACTTCGCCTGGTCGATAGGCGCGGTCGCCGTCGTTTTCGGCCATACGGACGACCTCAACGGCTGGCAGCCCGCCGAAATAGTCGCGCTGCTGGGAGTGTTCGTGCTGATGGGGGGACTGATCGGCGTGGTGATTCAGCCGAGCATGGAGAAGTTCATCGAGGATGTGCGGGAGGGGACCCTCGACTTCACCCTGACCAAGCCGGAGGAGGCGCAGGTGCTGGTCAGCGTCGGGCAGGTGCGGATCTGGCGCCTTCTCGACGTCGCCGCCGGCCCCGTCATCATCGCCGCGGCGCTGTACTACCTGGGGCGGGGCGCCGGCCCGGAGGCGGCGGTGAAGTTCGGTATCGCGCTGTCAGCCGGGAGCGTGATCATGTACAGCTTCTGGCTGATTCTGGCGACCATCTCGTTCTGGTTCATCCGCATCGAGAACATCCTGATGATCTTCCACGGCATGTACGAGGCGGCGCGCTGGCCGGTCACCATCTACCCGGGGTGGCTGCGGGCGGCGCTGACCTTCCTCGTCCCGGTGACCTTCGCGGTTACGGTGCCGGCTCAGGCGTTGGTGGGGCGGCTCACCGCGGATTTTCTGATCGGTACCGCGTTGCTGGCCCTGGTCCTGCTCGTGGTCTCGCGGCTGTTCTGGAAGATCGGGGTGCGCCACTATTCCGGCGCGTCGGCTTGAGGGGTCTATTGAAGAGGGGTCGGTGATCGGGGGCGGCAAACGGGCGGTCCGTCCGCGTCACCAGCCTCGAGGTCGAAGAAGCGCACGCGGCATCCGGAAAATTCCGGGAACCAACCCGGAAAACGCTGCCGTCCCGGTTCTCGACAGGGCAAAATCAGGCCGCCGCTTCCGCGGCTACGGGAACAAACTCCGGAAACACCTGGGGCCAGGTTTTCCCTGTTTCGTTGTGGACGGTGTCGGCGTCTACGTAGCAGACGCTGAAAGCCCGGCGCGGCCGGTCCGTGGTGTTGGGCTCGGAGCGGTGCAGGGTCCAGTTGTGCAGGAGCACCACCTCTCCTTTCTCCAATTCGAGGTGCAGCCGCTTGTGGTCCGCGGCGTGCTCGGGAATCTGCTCGGGGTAGAGCTGGTCGTGATTGGCGTTGATCATCGACTTGTGTGACCCCGGGATTATCTGGAGGCAGCCGTTGGCGACCGAGGTCGCGTCGAGCGCCGTCCAGATGGTGACCACCGGTGAGATGCTCAGGCCCCAGCTGCCGGTCCCGTCCTGATGCCAGTTGAGCAGGGTCCCGCGTCCGGCCGGTTTGTTCATGAACATCGAGCGGAACGACGAGACCCTGTCGCCGATGATCTTGCGGGTGATGTCGCGGAACAGCGGCTGCTGGATGTAGGCGAGAAACAGCGGGTCCTGTTCGAGGTCCTGGATCTTGCGGTACTTGAGAGACGAGCCCTTGAACACCTTGGTCTGCTTCGCCTTGTCGGGGTCCCCGACCGACGGACAGAGCTGCATCAGCATGTTCGGGTAACTCACCCTTCCCAGCATGATCTCGTCGATGCGCTCGCACAGCGCCTCGATCCGGGCCAGGGGCGCCACGCGGCCGAGACGGACGTAGCCGTTCTCCCGCCAGTACGACAGCTCGCTCTCGCTTATGACAGGGGGGTGCAGGGTTTCCTCGTCGTTTCTCGTCATGGCGATTCGTTCCCTTGGACAGTCGATCTGGTTGGAACCTCACTCCGGTCCCTGGCGCCAGCGGCCCTGGAAAACCTGCTGGAGCCAGAGCTCGAGCGTCAGGTAGCGGCAAAGCTGCCGGCTGCGGTCGCTCCCGTTCAGGTGCTCCTCGAGCGCGGCGGTCACTGCCTTCCCTGAAATGTAGTTACGATACAGGGCGTCGGGATTTGCCAGCAGCCCGGAGAAGGTGCCGCGGGCCGGTTCCGTGCGGATCCATCCCGGGTAATCGAAAAGGCCGGTGCGCTCGCCCCGGCCCCGCAAGCCCAGCCGTCTCCCCAGCCCGAGGAGCTTTGCGCGCGCCCGGACCGCCCACATCGGCCAGGAAAGAGGCAGCCCCGTGGCCTGCCAGGGGATGTCCTTGAAGTAGTCGGGGAAGGCGGTCAGAAGCATCGTCCGGTAGAGCCGGTTGTGCCGTTTCAGGGCGGTGGGAATCGCGAAGAGCAGCTCCTGAAACCGGTTGTCGAGAAAGGGGAGGCGGTAGTCGGCGCCCCTGGCGGTCCACAGCCGCAGGCCTTGGAGGGTGAAGCAGCGCATGCGGTGGGTGATGTAAAGGGCGTGCGCCGAGCCGGCGCGGGAAAACTCCTCCTCGAGGACCGCGGCGAGGGCGGGGGAACGCTCCGGGTCGAGGAAAAGCACGTTGCGGGCATAGTCGCAAAAGCCGGCTGCTTCAAACAGGTGGCCGCCCCCGACGATTCCGTCTCCGCCCGCCCCCGACAGGGCGGTCGCGAACAGGTCCCCCAGGCCGGGATACTCGACGCCGTGCATGTGGTAGAGGTCGAGCTGACCGTCGGTCGCCCAGACTCCGCCGATGCGGGGGAGAAACCAGTTCCTCGGCCCGATCTCGAAGGTGTGGTGCCTGGCCCCCTTGAGGGCCGCGGCCATGGCGGCGATGCGGACCTCGCTGCTGTTCCCGGAGCCGAAGGTCAGGACAGGGACCGGTTCCCGGCGCTGCGGCATGGCGGCGAGGATCGCCCGGGAGTCGAGCCCGCCGCTGAGGGTGAGGCCGACGCGCTCTCCCGGTCCGCATCGCCGTTCGACAGCCCGCGTGAACCGCCGGCCCAGCTCTTCTGCCAGCTCCCGGGGGGAGGCCTTGCCGATGTCCGCAGAAACCCTCCCCCAATCCCAGTAGCGCCGTTCCTGTATCGTCCGCTCCCGGAGATCCCAGGTCAGGCAGGTGGCAGGCGCCAGCCGCTCGACGTTTTCCAGCCAGGTGCGGTTTCCCAAGAGGTAGCCGATGCCGAGGAAGGCATCCAGGGACAGGCGGTCGAGGACGGGACTGAACCCGGGCAGGTGCAGCAGGGCCTTGGACTCGGTCGCCCAGGCGAGGGCCTCCCCGCGGCGGGTCCAGCAGAGCTGGCGAAGCCCGTAGCGGTCGGAGACGAGATGGACCTTCCGGGCGCGGGCGTCGTAAACGGCGGCGGCGAAGGTGCCCTCCAGGGCGGCGGGCGCGGAGAGGGGGTCGTCGGACTGGAATAGCGCGTGGAGGAGCGCCGGGCCGACGGCATTCCCGGCGCCGGGAATGCGGGCGCTCTCGTCGCCGATCCAGCATTCGCCGTCCATCCAGACGGTGAGGTCGGGAGTGCTGAAGACCTGTTCCTGGTGCGGGTTGGTTGAGACGCCGGACCCCCGCACCCCGGGGAAGGAGAGGCAGGGGCCGGTCTGGTGCTTTTCGCAGTACTGGAGTGCGTCCCGCATCTTGAGCAGGGCGGCGCCGGCCTCCTCGTCGCTCCAGCCCGCGGGCGCGGTGAATCCGACTATTCCAGGCACGGTGGGTTCACGGCGTGAGGTATGAAGTCCATTTCTGGCGAACCAATCTCCGACTTCAGGATCTAACTGGTAACCCCTGAGAGAACACTATCCATGGTCCAACATGTCTACAGCGAGAAACGAGACGAGGATATCGTTCGGGCAGTATTGAACGGAGATGTGGAACAGTATGGTCTGCTTGTCCAGCGCTATCAGCAGGTCTTGTGGGCAATGGCTTATTCGAGGCTCCGAGATCACAGACAGGCTGGAGAAAGTGTCCACGATGCCTTTGTCAATGCGTACCTGTCGCTGAACTCCCTGAAGAAAAGGGATCGGTTTGGAGCATGGGTAAGGACCATTCTCTACAACACCTGCCTGAAGACCTTGGAGAAGAGAGGTCGGGAAATGACCCTCTCCGAGCAAGCCGGAGACGACAACCAAAATCCCCACAGCAGCCTCGAACAACGAGAAGCCGGGGAAAATCTGTGGAAGGCATTGGCCAATCTTTCACCCGTTTTTCGAGAACCTGTGCTTCTGCACTATTTCTTCGCGTTTTCAGTAGAAGACATTGCAGCATGGATGGATACTCCAACAGGCACGGTAAAACGGCGGTTGCATGATGCCCGCAAACAATTGAGAAAGGACGAAGTTCTGCAATTTTGCACCTTTGACATCCACTTGGAAAAGGAGATCGTCATGGAGATCAGGAACAAGGAAATCCCGGGGGCCACCCTCGAATTCGTGGACATGAGCGAGGCAGTATTTCGGCACATCGATCTGACCGGTGCCAATTTCGACCATGTCAACATCAATCGGGTCAGTTTTCGAAATACGGGAGGAGGAGACCATACCCGGCCAGAAACATCACCTTCGAACACTGCACCATGCGGGATAGCCACTTTGTTCATATGGATCTGTCGGATTCTCATTTTCGGCGTGTAAATCTGAGCAACGTGAAGTTGGAAAATTGTTCCATAGAAGGCTTGACCATCGACGGCCTGGACATCAAAGCGCTTATAGAAAAGGAAAGGGCAGGAGGAAGGGGCGAAATATAACCCGACTTCCGTTCAGACGGCAGGAAGCTCGCGATATTTCGGGTGTGCTGCCGAGCCTGCTTCAGGAGACCGCCTTGCGGAAATGTTTGAGCAGGGACCAGGCAAGGAGAAAGGGAAGCAAGGGGGCCAGAATCGGGCGGGCGGCGATCAGGTGGAGGAAAGCCCGCATCTCCCCCTTCCGCATCGCCCGGCGGTTCTCGCTGAGGCCGCCGGCAGCAAGCTGGGGCCGGCCAAGGGCGGTCAGCCTGGCGGGAGAGAAGTAGCAGCCATGTCCGGCCGCGGCGATCCGCAGCCAGAGATCGTAATCCTCGCTGTGCCGCATGCCCTCGTCGAACCGCTGGGAAATCGAGCCGCGCAGCACCACCGAGGAGGTCTGGCCGGGATTCGAGACGAGGAGCCGGCGCAGGGAAAGCCTGGCGGGGGCCGGCTCATCATTCTCAGGCTCGGTCGGACCGACCGCGTAGCCGTGGGCCAGCCAGTCGATGGTCTGATTGTCGGTGAGCCAGGAAGCGACAACGGCCAGCTTCCCCGCATTCCAGCGGTCGTCGGCGTCGAGGAAGGCGACGAAGTCCCCGGTGGCCGCATCCCATCCGGTGTTCCTTGCGGCCGAGGGACCGCGGTTTGTCGAGAGGGTTATGATCTTCAGCAGACCCCTGTCGCACTCGGCGGCAAATCGCTCCCGCAGCGATTCGACAGGATGCTCGCTGCTGGCGTCGTCGACGACGATGACCTCGTGCGGTTTCGGCCTCTGGGTAAGGCAGCTGTCGATCGCCGCCGAGAGGTTCGGGGCGTTGCGGGCGGGGACGACGACGCTGAATCTCACTCGGGGAATCCGGGTTGCGAAGGGTCGTCCAGCATCTCGATTGAGGCGGTGGAGCAGTCCGTCGAAGAGGCGTTCAAGATGTCAATGTCAGCAGGTTGGCGGAGACCTCCGACGGGGATGGCAGGAGTTTGAGATCACGGACGCCGCCGTTCAAAGGGAATGATCAGCGAGGATTGTTTTCTGCAAGCTTCGAAAATAAGG
>JAPOZF010000173.1:9296-10876 GCA_026706165.1 Gemmatimonadota bacterium | reverse complement strand
GACCGGAGCACGTTCCTTGCCCCACTCTCGAGTGGCGGCAAGGAACGTGCTCCGGTCATTCCCAGGCAGGGAGACCATGTACTGGCGGTGGAAAACCGTCAGACAGCCCTGAAAACCGGGAAATTCCGGGCAAGTCGGACTTCGGCGTTACCTCCCCGGCTCGTCAGGGGTCTTGGAATAAAGCGATGGAAAGCCCATCCACAGATGCCCAGCTGATAGCCGCCGCCCTTTCCGGCCGCCTTTCCGCCTTCGAAGCCCTGGTGGTCCGCCACCAGGACCGCCTCTACCTGCAGGCGCTGGGTTACCTGCGTGCCCGGGAGGAGGCTCAGGATGCTCTCCAGGACGCATTCCTGAAGGCGTTCCGCCAGCTCGAGACTCTGAAGGAGCCTTCCCGATTCCCGGCCTGGGTCGGGCAGATACTCCGCAACGTCTGCCTCAACAGGTTGAGGGAGGACCGCCGCCGTCGGGCCATGGCAGAGTCGGCGGCCGCGCAGACGGATCCCGAAGGGCATCCGGAGCCGGCGGTAATCCGCCGGGCAGGGTTTCAGGAGCTGTTTTCAAAGCTCCCCGAGAAAAGCGTCCGGGCGTTCACACTGCACTACCTGGAGGGCCGTTCGATCCAGGACGTGGCTCTTCGGACGGGAACAACCCCTGCAGGGGTGAAACAGCGGCTGTACCGGGCGCGCAGACAGCTTCAGGAGGAGGTCACCCGCATGGCAAAAGACGCCGGCAGCAGGCAGGATCTGCCCGAGGGGTTCGCAGCGCGGACCATTGCCCGCCTGTTGGAACAGGGGAGGAAGGATCGGTTGTACATGAGAATGAACGACGCGCGCGCGCGCTTCAGGGAAGCACTGGAGGTAAGCCCGGACCATCCCGAGGCATTGATGGAGCTGGGACGGACCTATGACCCGATAGAGGGGCCGTCCCGGGAAGAAGAAGCGACCATTCGACGAGCCGCGCAGGCTGCCCCGGAATCGATAGAGGTCGCATTGGCGGTCACTACCATGTGGTCGGGCGACCGGGAAAAGCAGGCCGCGGCAATCGAGAAAAGCCTGGACCTGTGCCGCCTCCGGCTCGAGAGGGATCCCGGCAGCCTCGTTGCTCTGACCGCCAGGGCGCAGATGCTCCTGTGGAAAGGCGACTTCGAGGAAATGGAGGAAGTTGCCCGCCAAGCGGCCGCCGCGGCTCCCGAAGACCAGCAGTGCCTGAACTACCTCGCCCTGTCGCTGGCGCGGCAGGACCGTTGGGATGAGGCATACCCGGTGTATGAAAAGATGTACGAACTAGACGGAAAGACCGTATGGGCCTACGTTGCGCTCCGGCAGATGGGGACCTGTCTGGGGTTTCACCGGGGAGACTGGGAGGGAGCGGTGAAAGTTCAGGAAAAGGTGTGGGAACTGACCGGGAGACCGAACGAAGCCGGGAACCTCATCTACTTCTACGGCCGGGCGGGGATGGTGGAAAAGGCCAAGGCGCTGTTCGGGAAGGTCGAGGACTACCCCCATCCGGCCAGGGTTTACGAGGCGGTCGGGAAAGCGAAGGGTTGAGCAGCTGGTGTCGCTGCCTCTCCTGGTTCAGGC
>JAPOZF010000173.1:0-9286 GCA_026706165.1 Gemmatimonadota bacterium | reverse complement strand
CCCCCATCCGGCCAGGGTTTACGAGGCGGTCGGGAAAGCGAAGGGTTGAGCAGCCTGGCGTTCCTGAATCCACCCCGGTTCAGGCAGGCTCGGTCGATTCTCCGGTGTAGAACGCGGTTGTGCGCCCTGCCGCTGCGCGCGCGGCGTCGAGGTGAGCTTGAAAATCGAATTCCATTGTGCCCTCCTGCTGAGAGACTGCTCGTCGCGGCCCTTCGGGGGCCGCTGCTAAAGCTTCGATATCCGCAGGCCCCGGAACCTGGCCCCGGTGCGCTGCACCTCGAGCCAGATGAACACCGGGAACTGGGGCTCGAAGGGATGCTGCAGCTCCACATCTACGGTCGAGACGGTGAAGTTCTTGCCGTCCATCGTGCAGACCACTTCGTACCACTTTCCGACCTGCATCCGGAGGCCGGCGGACGTTTCCATGCGCCAGGGGCCCCTGACCCCGGAAGCGTCGAACACCTTGCGCCCGCTGTCTATCTGAACGGTGTGCGGCTCGTCGTCGTCGAGGGCGACCAGCACGTTGTCGCCGGCCGCATCGACGAACCCGACCATCTTGCCGTCCCCGGGGGACCGGTCCAGGGCGGCGACTTCGCAGCGGAGTTGAAACGGCTCTCCGACGACGTACTCGGAGATCAGGAAATGGATGCGGTCGGAGGTGGGGCAGACGATCTGTCCGTCCCTGACGCCCCACTGGTCCGACAGGGGCCACCAGTTCCCCAGGCTGAAGCCGTTGAAGAGCTCGCCGCTCTTTCCGCGCAGGGTGTACCACCCCCCTTCCCCGACCAGCTGTCGGACGCGGTCGGCGTCGCCCCTTTCCATGGCCTCGGCAAGCCGGTCCGCCCCGGAGATCACCACCTCCGGGCGAGGGTCGGGGGAGGCCACCGGCGCCATGGCCCCTTCCGTTACCAGCACGAGGTCGCCCAGCCTTTCGTACGAATCGGGATGGCCTGATTTGTTTATGCCTCTGCCCCAGGCGATCCAGGAAAAGGAGCCGTCGTCGTCCATGTCGTGGACGACGACGTCGAAACCGAGCATCGTGCCGGGCTCGAGACGGACCTGTCCGTCACCGAGAGAGCCGGCATCCACCACGTACTCGTAGTTCCGCCCCCCGGGTGTCGTCATCGTCGCCAGGGCGCTGGGAGTTGTGAGGGTGTTGTACTTCATCTCGTAGCCGGAGATCCCTATCACCTCGACCGACGAGTCCCCGTGCAATGCCACGGGCAGGCCGCTGCCCTCCTGGGTGTTCCAGTGAGCGACCACGGTCGAGTCGAGCACGACCGATTCGTCGGAAACTTCCACGGCGACGTAGAGCGAATTCCTTCCGGCGCTGTATCCGACCCGGAAGACCCCCTGGAAATCCTCCTCGTTTACGGGGGCATCCCCCCATTCGGGGAAGGTGATCGGGTACTCCACGAGCCCCGGGGGCCAGTCGGACAGGTCGCCGTCCACGGCGATTCCCTCCAGCGGCACGGCGATGGCGACGCTGCCGTTGTGGGCGCCGAGAGGCCGCGGCAGCGCGGCGGCAAGCAGGGCGAAAATCACGGTTGACCGTATGGCGTTCATTTACTTTCGCCCTCTTTGCCTGGGAATGCGAAGCATCGGATTTCCTCAACAGCAAGCCGGTTCGCCATACTCTCGCGACAGAGGGTTTCCTTGTAAAGCGGGCATTGTCCCGTCGGGGGCCCCAACAGCAGCCTGGCGGGCGATGCCCGGGGTGGTCCTGCCTCCATCCCCGGTTTTCAAGGCCGCCTCGGGTTCACGGAATTGTCAACTCCATTGTGAATATTGAATTTTCACCCGCCCGGCACCCGCCCGGCGTTCCGGAACCCCTCACCTCCGGAGGGTAGTTGTGAGCACGAACAGCCATACCTATGACCTCGTCTGCATCGGCAGCGGTCCGGCCGGCCAGCGCGCCGCCATCCAGGCTTCCAAGCTGGGCAGGAAGGTGGCGGTCGTCGAAAAGCAGCAGATGATCGGCGGCGTCTGCATCGAGTCGGGAACCATCCCTTCCAAAACCTTCCGCGAGGCTGTCCAGCGCGCCTATTCCCGTCCGGGCCTGGAGGCATCCGAGCAGTTCCGGCCCCGTTCCAGGCCCAGCATGCAGCAGTTGGTCGACCACGTGGAGCGCGTCATCGAGCGCGAGCTCTTCGTCGTCCAGGAAAACCTGGGGCGCAACGACATCGAGGTCGTGCGCGGCACTGCCTCGTTTATCGACGGGAACACCTTGCAGGTAGAGGGCGCCCAGGGGCGCCGCAAGCTGTCGACGGACAAGGTGCTGATCGCCGTGGGTACCCGCCCCAGCGATCCACCCGGTCCCCAGGCGGACGACCGGACCATCATGACCCCGGACTGCCTCCTCGACCTGGAGAAGCTGCCGCGCAGCATCGCCGTGGTCGGGGCCGGCGTCATCGGCATCGAGTACGCCTCGATGTTCGCCGCCCTGGGGGTGCAGGTGACGGTGAGCGACCGGCGCCCCAGGCCGCTGGAGTTCCTCGACCACGAGATCGTCGACGAGCTCATCCACCAGATGCGCAAGGCGGACGTCACCTTCCGCTGCGGCGAGGCCGTTGAGCGCCTCGAGGTGGTCGAGGTGCCCCAGCGCAAGGGCCTCATCGAGCTCGAGTCCGGCAAGCACATCGTCGCCGACGTGGTGCTGTACTCGGCCGGCCGCATCGGCTCGACCGAGGATCTCAACCTCGAATCGGTCGGCCTGCGGGCGGACGAGCGGGGCCGCCTGAAGGTCGACGAGCATCTCTGCACGGCGACGGAGAACATCTACGCCGCCGGCGACGTCATCGGTTTCCCGGCGCTGGCGGCAACCTCCAGCGAGCAGGGCCGCCTCGCCGCCTGCCACATGTTCGGGGTCGAGGCGCAGCCGATGGGCAGCCACTTCCCCGTCGGGATCTACGCCATCCCGGAAATCTCCATGGTGGGGGCGACCGAGGAGGAACTCACCCGGGACCGCGTGCCGTACGAGACCGGAATCGCCCATTACAAAGAGATCGCGCGCGGGCAGATTCTCGGCGACGATTCGGGGATGGTGAAGCTGATCTTCCACCGCGAGGACGGGCGCCTTCTCGGGGCCCACTGCATCGGTTCGGGGGCCACCGAGCTGGTCCACGTGGGCCAGGCGGTGCTGGGTCTGGGGGGCGGCCTCGACTACTTCATCCGCACCGTGTTCAACTATCCCACCCTGGCGGAGTGCTACAAGGTTGCCGCCTTCAACGCGGCCAACAAGCTCGCCATGGTGCGCAGCGCCGTGATGACCCAGGAAACGGCGACGGCCGCGGCCTTGGATGTCTGACCGACCCGCCGACGATCCGGGAATACCGTTTTGAGCGACGAGCCGATCGAGCACCCGATCGACGGCACCCTCGACCTCCACACCTTTCTCCCGAGGGACGTGGGAACGCTGGTGCCCGACTACCTCGAGGCCTGCCGAGACAAGGGGATCTTCGTTGTCCGCATCGTGCACGGGAAAGGCAAGGGGATCCTTCGCGAGAGCGTGCACAGGATTCTCGAGCGCCACCCAGAAGTCGAGTCGTTCCGGTTGGCGGGTGCGGGGGGCGGCGGCTGGGGAGCCACCCTCGTGCAGCTGAAGCGGGAATAGGCGGGGGGAGAAGGTACGGGCCCGGGAAGGAGAGGGGCCTCCCGTTTGGCAGGCGCAAAGAGCCAGGTTTAGCTTGTTCCGCTGGGTAATTCCAGAAATCGACAGACCCCTTTTCCAGGCTTCGGAGAGATGAGCGACAGGATTGAAAAACTGATTCAGGCGGCCCTTCCCGGGCTGACGCAGCTGCGCCACGACCTTCACGAACACCCGGAGCTCGGCTACGAGGAGGAGCGCACCTCGGCCCGCATTCTCAGCGAGCTGCAGGAGCTTCCCGGTCTGAGCATCCGCACCGGCGTGGCGGAGACCGGCGTGGTCGCCACCCTCGGGGCGGACAAGCCGGGGCCGTGCGTCGCCCTGCGGGCCGACATGGACGCGCTGCCCATTCAGGAGCAGTCGGACAGGAGCTACGCCTCCAAGGTGCCGGGCAAGATGCACGCCTGCGGCCACGACGGCCACGTGACCTGCCTGGTGGGAGCGGCGCGGGTGCTGGCGGCGCTCGCCGACGAGCTGCCCGGTCCGGTGAAGTTCGTCTTCCAGCCGGCCGAGGAGGGGGGCGCCGGCGGCCGCCGCATGTGTGAGGAGGGAGTCCTCGCCGATCCCGAGGTGACGGCGATTTTCGGCCTTCACGGCTGGCCGACCCTGAAGATCGGCGAGATCGCCCTGCGCCCCGGCCCCGTCCTGGCGAGTTCGGACAAGATGGAGATCACCGTCCGCGGCCGGGGCGCTCACGCCGCCTTCCCGCACCAGGGAGTCGACCCCATCGTCATCGCCTCGCACGTGATCGTCGCCCTGCAGACCATCGTCTCGCGGACCACTGATCCCCTCGATTCCGCGGTCGTCACCGTCGCCCGCGTCGGCGGCGGTTCGGGCTACAACATCATCCCGCCGCAGGTGGAGCTGGCAGGGACCGTGCGCACTCTGGACCCGGAGACGCGCCAGAGGATACACCGCCGCATCGCCGAGGTCGCCGAGGGCACGGCATCCGCCCTGGGGGGCGCCGCGGAGGTGGAGATCTTCGACGGCTACCCGGTGCTGGAGAACGATCCGGTCGCCACCGACTTCGTCGAGCGCACGGTAGCCGGTGCCGGCATTTCCTTTCAGTCGATGGACCCGGTGATGGGAGGGGAGGACTTCGCCTTCTACGCGCAGCGGATCCCCGCCGCCTTCTACGCCCTCGGCGTCTGTCCGGCCGGGGTTGACCAGTACCCCCACCTGCACCAGCCCAACTACGATTTTTCCGACGGGGCGATTCCGCACGGCGTGCGCATGCACGTGGAGGTCGCGCGCCGTTTCTGGGGCAACTGGCCGCGCAGCTGAAGCGGGAAGCCCTGGCACCCGCCCACGAAACGACGATGGAACCTTTGCTCACCCCCGAGGAGCTGCGCGTGCTCGGCTGCCTGATCGAGAAGGGGATCACGACGCCGGACTACTACCCGATGACCCTTAACGCACTGACCGCGGCATGCAACCAGAAGTCCAACCGCGCCCCGGTGGTTCAGTACAGCGAGAAGACGGTGGTGCGGGCGCTCGATTCGCTGCGGGACAAGGAGCTGGTGCGCGTCGTCAGCGGGCACGACACGCGGGTCCCCAAATACTATCACCGGTTCTCCGACGTCCGGGGGTTCACCGGGCCGGAGGTGGCGGTGCTCTGCGAACTGATGCTGCGCGGGCCGCAGACGCCGGGCGAGCTGCGCAGCCGCGGCAGCCGCATGCACCCCTTCGAGGACCTCGCCGCAGTGGAGGCCGCGCTCGAATCGCTGGCGAACCGGGAGGCCGGGGCCGCGGTCGTCAGGCTGCCCCGTCAGCCCGGGTTCAAGGAGTCCCGCTTCGCCCATCTGCTCGGGGATCCCCCCGAGATCGAGGAGCCCCCGGGCGGCGGCCCGGCCGCCCCCGGGGAACCGGGGGGGCCCAGGCCGGAAGCGGCGCGCCAGGCCGCGGCCGCCGAAGACGAACGGCTCGACCGCCTCGAAGCCGCCGTTGCCGAAATGGCCGCGGAAATCGCCTCGCTGCGCTCGGAATTCGAGGAGTTCAAGCGCCAGTTCGAATAGGCGGATTTACACCACTACCCACACTCCTGCGACGCAGGCGGCTACTCCGGCCGCCATCGGCAGGGAAAGCCGCTCCCGCAAGAACAGAACCGCCAGTATCAGGCCGAACACCGGGTAGATGGAGGTCAGGGTGGCGGTGCGCGCCGGGCCGATATCCATCACCGCGGCCAGAAACATCCAGGACCCCAATCCCATGCCGATCAGGCCGCTGCCGGCAATGATGAGGAAGGCGCGGCGGTCCAATCGGCCGATGCTGGCCTCCCGAGCCGGGAGAATGCGGAAGACGAGGAGGAGCAGGGCGACCAGCGGCATGCGCAGGGCGTTCGCCTGGACCAGGGTAACGTGGGCGAGAGCCGGTTTGAGGAGAACGACTCCCAACCCCCAAACGAAAGAGGCGCTCAGGGCGAAGGCGATTCCGACCCCGGTCCGCCCCCCGCCTGCAGCGTCGACCTGTGTGCTGCGCTGCGAAAGCAGCGCGACCCCGGCGACCACAAGCAAGGCCCCCAGGGCCAGAGTGCGGTCCGGTGCGAAACCGAGGAGGAGATACTCGAACAGCAGGGTGGTCAGGGGAAAGGTGCCGGACAGGGCCAGGGAACGGGAAACCCCCAGCTCCTTGAGGGACGCCAGATAGAAGGTGTCGCCGATTACGATGTTGGTGATTACCGAAGCGGCCAGCCAGGCCGCGTCCTGCCAGGGGATCGACCACAGGGGGTATTGCGGGGTTTCAAAAGGAAGGATGAGCCAGAAGACCACTGCCGAGGCCCCGCAGCGGATTGCGTTTATCGCCGCCGGGGAAGCTTTGGCGCTCTGGGTTCGGATGACGATGCCGTTGGCCGCCCACAACAGGGCGGATCCCAGGGCCAGCCATTCGCTTGTCGAAACAGCGGGCACGGTCTATCGTAGACCGGCCGCGCAGTCGGCAGCCTCCAATTCGAAAAAACCCACCGCGAAATCAGGGACCATGCCCAAGATCGTCGCCTATCTGAATCCCGGGTGCCCGTGGGCGCGCGGGGTTGTTGATTTTCTCGAAAAGCACCAGCTGGAGTTCGAATACCGCGATATCATCGGAAACCCCGGCGACTACCGCGAGATGGTCGAAAAAAGCGGGCAGGACTCCTCTCCCTGCGTCGAGATAGACGGAGAGATGCTGGTCGACGTCGGCAGCGACGAAGTCGAAAGCTGGATGAAGGAACGCGGCTTGATCGACTGACCCTCCCGGCTGCCCCGCAGGGAGATCCTGGCGCGGCCATGAACCGGGGAACCCCTCAACCTCCGGCACGGACCGCTACCGGCGCGCGTGGTGGGATGCCTCGGGAGCCTGGTAGGTCACCGACAGGTGCGGGGTTTCGAGCCGGGCGTTGCCCTGCGACCGCGACACCAGGCAGCTCTCCTGGATGCCGTTGACGATCAGCGTGCGCTCCGCGGGGAACGCCGCCTTTTCCGTGAGGATCGTCTCGACGATTTTGGCCGCCAGCGAGGCGGAGTAGGTGACCGGCGGGGTCGGGGTCAGGAAGATCTGGGTCGACACGGGATGCTCCTCCCCGCTCAGTCTCGCGGCGAAGCAGTAGTCCCTGACTGCGCCGTTGAGCATCAGAAGCGTCGCCCGCAGGCCGTCGCGGAACTCGATAAGGTAGGCCGCCGGCTCCGCGGCCAGCCGCTTGACCTCGCCGCTCCCGACCAGGTCCTGGGTGCGGCCGTCTTCCAGCGTCGAACCGCACGGCGAGTCTGAACGCGACAGGGCCGCCTCGAGCAGCTCCCAAGACCAGAGGCCGTCGTCCCCGGCCTTCCAGACCGCGTCCCCGTCGAGAAGCTGCACCGCGGCGACCCCGGTCTCGCCGCCCCGGCGCCGCTCGATCATGCACTGCATCGCCTCGAGGGCGTGGTAGTCCATGGCGTCGGAGCCGCCGACGCCGACCATCAGCGCCTCCTCGATGCCGCAGCCGAGGGGCAGCTCGACGTCGGGCAGCCGCCAGGTCACCGGCAGCGACGACCCCGATATGACGGGAAACCCGAGGCGGTGCCCGTCGGCGACCATTTCGCTTGCCTTTTCGAAGCTGTACGACAGGTGCTTGTCGTTGTATACCGGCACCGCCCTTCCGTCCTCCTCGAACACCTCGACGCACTGCTTGAAGAACTCGTAGCGCGGGTACTGCTTCTGCCCGAGCTCGTTGTCGGGGTACTCGCCGTGCTCGCCGATGATGACGACGGCGTCGACGGCGAGCCGCTCTCCCCCGCACCTGAGCGCCTCCGCTATGGTCGGATGGACGCTGAAGCCGAACTCGCGGGCGCGGTCTTCGCTCTGGTCCCCTTCGGGCCGCTGGTCGACGTACATGGAGACCACCTGCATGTCGGGCCGGTGCCAGGACCCCTCGTACGCATAGCCGATCATGAAGCGGTCCCCGAAGTGCTGACCGTGGGACAGGTACCGGTAGATGGTGGCGATGACGGCGACGCGTACCGGCGGTTCGGCGGCGGTCCTGCCGCCGCTGACGACGTCGGCGTGAAGGGGCTGGTCGCCGGGCGCCGCGGGAACTGCTGGCTGCCCGGGCTCACTGCCGGGCGCCCCCTGGAAAGTCGATTCCTCCTCCGCCAGGTACGCGATGTCGAGGTGGGGGGTGTCGACTCTGACCTGCTCCCGGTGCAGGCTGTCGACGCCGGCAGCGACGAGACCGGTGGTCAGCAGGGTGCGCTCGACCGGGTACGACGGCTTGCCGCTGAGGAACATGCGCTCGACCTGGTAGCACTGGGGGCTGAAGAAGTTGGCCAGGGTCGTGCGCGCCGGGGGCATCGGCAGGTACATCTGGGTCGAGAACGGGCGCTCGCTTCCCTCGAGCCGCGCCGCGAAGTTGAAGTCCTGCACCAGGCCGTTGAACAGGATCATCGTGCACCGGAGGCCGTCGAGGTGCTCGTAGTGGTAGGCGACGGGATCCTCGACCAGGCGTTTCATCTCGTCGATGGTCGGGAACGGGTTGTTGAAGCCGCTGCGCGCCGGGGTCAGGGTATGGCTGCGGCACAGGGCCGCCTCGAACAGGTCGCGGGACCAGAGCCGGTCGCTGTGCGCCTGCCAGAAACGGTCGCCGCGGAACGCCTCGAGCCAGCGCACCCCGGTCTCGCCCTCCTGCCTGCGCTCGGCCATGCACTGCAGGGTTTCGAGGGCGTGGAAGTCGTAGCTGTCGACCCCGCCGACGGCGACGCAGACCGCCTCCTCTACCCGGGCGCCCAGGGGCATGTCGACCGCGGGGGTGCGCCAGGTGACCGGCAGGGAGGAGCCGGCCATGAAGGCGAACCCCATTTCCCGGGAAGTGTCGTACATCTCGCGCGCCCACTCCCAGTTCCACGAGAGGTGCTTGTCGTTGAAGATCGGGGCGGTTCTGCCGGTGGTGCGGTAGACGGAGACGATCTGCCGGAAGAGCTCGTAGCGCGGGTAGAGCCGCTGCCCCTTCTCGTTGGTGCCGTAGGTGCCGTGCTCGCCGATGAGGAGGACGCCGTCGACGGCGAGGTTTCCGCCGCCCAGGGTCAGGGCGTCGGCCGCGGTCGGGTAGATGGTCAGGTGCTCGAAGCGGGACTCGCGCTCGCGGCTGAGGTCGTTTTCGGGGAACTGGTCGACGTAGAGCGACACCAGGTC
>JAPOZF010000633.1:11039-19718 GCA_026706165.1 Gemmatimonadota bacterium | reverse complement strand
TTCATCAGCAGCTCGGTGCGCAGCGGCCCCGGGCACAGGGCGTTGACGCGGATGTTGTCGCGGGCGTGGATGACGGCCAGCTCGCGGCTCAGAGCCAGGACTCCCCCCTTGCTCGCCGTGTACGCGATCTGCGGCGTGGCCGCTCCCAGCAGGGCGACGAACGAGGCGGTGTTGATAACCGACCCGCCGCCGGACCTCAGCAGCGCCGGGATGCCGTACTTGCAGCCGAGGAACACCCCCTTGAGGTTGACGTTCATCGTCTGCTCCCAGACCGCCTCGTCGGTGTCGACGGCCCCGCCGTCCTCCAGGTGGGAGATGCCGGCGTTGTTGAACAGTACGTCGAGGCGGCCGAATGCCTCCTCGGCCTCGGCGATCATCCGCCGGCAGTCCTGCGCCTCGGAAACGTCCGCGCACGCGAAGATGGCGCGGCCGCCGGTCTCGACGATCATGTTCGCGGTTTCGGAGCCGGCGCCATCGTCGATGTCGACCGCGGCCACGGCCGCCCCTTCCCGCGCGAAGCGCAGCGCGGTCTGGCGGCCGATACCGGTGCCGGCCCCGGTGATCAGCGCCGATTTTCCGGCCAGTCTCATGCGAAAGGCCCCGCTTCTCCTTCTGCGATTTCGAGGAACGGGCAAAACTTCAGCCCCGTTATCGGGGGGCGCAAGCAGTTTACTCTACTGGCGGCCAGGGTGAAATTTGGCCCCGGACCTTCGGCGGTTCCGGTCCGGAAACCATCGGCGGGAGCGACTCATGGACAAAGACACAGCCTTCGAAATGGCCACCTCGAACATCCGCTACGGCCGCGGGGTCACCGCCGAGGTCGGCATGGATCTCGTGGACATGGGGGTGGGAAACGCAATGGTGGTCACCGATGAGGTGCTCGCTTCCCTTCCGCCTGTGACCAACCTGCTTGCCGCCCTCGAGGACAGCGGCGTGCGCTTCCAGCTGTTCGACCGGGTGCATGTCGAGCCGACCGACCGCTCCTTCAAGGATGCGATCGACTTCGCTGCCCGCGGAGGCTTCGACGGTTTCGTCGCCGTCGGCGGCGGCTCCACCATCGACACGGCGAAAGCGGCCAACCTCTACGACTCCCATCCCGCCGACTTCCTCGACTACGTCAACGCGCCGATCGGCAAGGGGCTGCCGGCCCCGGGACCACTGAAGCCGCTGATCGCCATTCCGACGACCGCCGGAACCGGCAGCGAAACGACGGGGGTGGCGATTTTCGACTTCACCGAGATGAAGGCGAAGACCGGTATCGCGCATCGCCGCCTGAAACCGACGCTGGCGGTCGTCGATCCGGAGAACACCCGCACCCTGCCCCCGGCCGTGGCCGCATCGACCGGCCTCGGACGTGCTCAGCCACGCTCTCGAGTCGTACACGGCGATCCCGTTCGACGAACGCCCGCGGCCGGAGCGGCCGGTGCTGCGCCCCTCCTACCAGGGCGCCAACCCGATCAGCGACATATGGGCCCTCGAGTCGCTGGCGATGGTAGCCGAGTTCCTTCCCCGGGCCGTCGCCGACCCCGGGGACGACGAGGCGCGGGGGCAGATGCTGCTGGCGGCCTCGTATGCCGGCATGGGGTTCGGCAACGCCGGGGTCCACCTGCCCCACGGGATGTCGTACCCCGTCGCCGGCATGGTCCGCGACTACCTGCCGCCCGGATACGCGACCGGCAACCCCCTGGTGCCGCACGGGGTCGCGGTGATCGTCAACGCTCCGGCGGTGTTCCGCTTTACCGCGGGCTCCAGCCCGCAGCGGCACTTGGAGGCGGCCGCGGTGCTCGGCGCCGATACGGAAGGGGCCGGGGCGGAGGAGGCGGGTGACCAGCTGGCCGGCTGCATCATCGACTTCATGCGGCGGCTCGACATTCCCAACGGGTTGCGCGCCCTCGGGTACGACGCCGGGGACATCCCGGCCCTGGTGGAGGGGACCCTGCCCCAGCACCGGGTGACCAAGCTCTCGCCGAGACCTGCGGGCGAAGCGGAGCTGCGGCAGCTGTTCGAAGAGGCGCTCGAGTACTGGTAGAAGCGGAGGGCCCGCCTCATGGCTCCCCGGCCGCAAGGAAGCTCCCCTCTGCAGCCATTTCAACGGCCGTTTTGTACGGCAGAACCGTTACCTCGCCAACCTTCAGCAACCGCTTGCCCCGATACACGCCGAAAGCTCGCTGAATGTCGCCGGACTGCAGCAGGACATTCAGCCCTTTGTTGAAGTTCTCTCTCCAACTCGCGGAACATTTGATTTCAAAGCCGGCCGCCTGCCGGCCCCTTTTCCAGATGAGGTCCACCTCGTTGCCGGATTCCGTGCGCCAGTAGAAGAACTGCGCACCGTGGGACCGCCATGAATTGAGCGCCCTGAACTCATTGAGAAGGAAGGTTTCGAACAACACGCCTGTTTCGGCGGACGAGGGCTTGTCCCGGTGCAGCCCCGCCAGGGCGCGCTGCACGCCGCAGTCGAAAAGGTAGAACTTGGGATGGGCGACCTCTTTGACCTTGGCCTTGTTGCGCCAGGCCGGCAGATGCCAGCCCAGGAGCGTATCCTCCAGAATGCTGAAATAGCCATGCACGGTAGTCCTGGCGACACCCACATCCCGCGCAATGTTGCTGATGTTCAGTATCTGCCCGTTCATCAGGGCACTGACTGACAGGAAGCGATAGAAACTGTCGAGATTTCTGACCAGAGCTTCCTGCTGGATTTCCTCTCTCAGATAGGTCTCGACGTAGGCGTCGAGGAATTCGATCCTTTCCCCCTCCGCGGCAGCCGTCGCGCTCAAGGGCAACTGTCCGTATCGCAGGGCCTCCTGCAAGCGGAAGTCCCGGCCGGTTTCCAGCATGCTCAACGGGAACATTTTCTTTGACAAGGCGCGCCCGGCCAGCATGTTGGCGTGAGACCGCCTGAGCTTTCTCGCGCTCGAACCCGACAGCGCAAACCGAAGGTCGCCCCGGCTCTCGAACAGGAGCGCGTGAACCTCGTCGAGCAGTTCCGGCAGCTTCTGTATCTCGTTGACGATGATCCAGGCGTTCCTGTTTCCGAGTGCAGCCGCTTCCAGTGCCAGAAGGGACGGGTCGCGTTTGTATCGGAGATATTCGCCGGACTTCAGCAAGTTGATGGTCAAGTCCGCATGGCCGAGCCGTTGCTCCAGCCACACGGATTTTCCCGTTCCCCGTGGACCGAACAGGAAAAAGCTCTTCTCGGGCAACTCCAGAAGGCGAGGATACATGTCGTTGATTCCGTCAGATTTACCGTAAAAGTGACGGATACACCGGCACCCGTCAAACCCTGTTACAGAAGAGTCAGCCAGTGATTGGATCTTCGGCGGCGTGGAAACGGGAAGTCAATGGGGCGTAAGAACATCAGGGGTCAGGACAGCCAATGGGTGCAACGGAGCGGCGGATCCGCCGTAGGGCGGAGGTGATTCCGTGAGTTCGGGCCCGGGATTTCCGAGGCAGATCAGGTTTACGGGCTTGAGGTGGCCGGATTCGCCCGCCGGTGAAGGCCGAGCGGCTGATCCACAGCCGGGGCGAAAGGTGATTCCGGGAGCTCGGGGTTCGGGATTTTCCCGGGCAGTTCAGGCTTACGGGCTTGAGGTGGCCGGATTCGCCCGCCGGTGAAGGCCGAGCGACCGATCCGCAGCAGGGCGGAAGGGGATTTCGGGGACCGGCGATTTCCGGGGGCCGTTCAGGCCAGCGGGCCGCCGGCGACCAGACCCGCCCACCGGGTGAAAACCGAGCGGCCGATCTGCTGCAGGCCCGGCAGGTGGTTCCCGGTCGCGGCGCGGATCTCCCCGCCGTCGAGCCGCGCGCCGCGGAGCTCATCCGCGAAAACCTCCGTCCACTCGGCGACGGAGCTTGCGGACAGCTCCATGTGGAAGAGGATGCCGTAGGCTCCCCGGCCGTGCGCGAAAGCCTGGTTCTCGGTGAGCCCGGAGGATGCCAGCCGCACCGCTCCCCGGGGCAGCTCGAACTGGTCTCCGTGCCAGTGCAGGGCGGTGAAGCGGCTGCCGTGCCCTTCGCGGACCGGTGACCAGACGTGATCCCCTGCCGCGGCTTCGGCGAGGGTCACCTCGTACCAGCCGATCTCCTTCCGCGGTCCGGGGTAGACCCTCGCGCCCAGCGCCGCGGCCAGGAGCTGGCTGCCCAGGCAGACTCCCAGGACCGGCCGCTCATCCTTCAGGGCGCTCTCGATCAGCCGCATCTCGTCCCGCAGGTGCGGGTAGCTGTCCTGTTCGTACACCCCCATCGGCCCGCCCATGACGATCAGCCCGGCGGCCCCCTCCATTTCGAGGGGAACCGGTTCTCCCTCGAAAACCCTGACGTGCCTCGGGCTCAGGCCGCTGTCCGAAAGCGCATCCTCGATGGTTCCGAGGGTTTCGCAGTGCACGTGTTGAACCGCGATGACGTCGGTCACTGAACCGCTCCTTCCGCGGAGACGACGACCGGCTCCCGCTCGAGACGGATGCCGAACCGCTCCTCCACCTGTTGTTGAATCGCCCCGGCCAGCTTCAGCACGTCGGCGCTGCCGCCGCCTCTATTGACGAGGGCCAGGGCGTGTTTTTCCGAGACGGCGGCCCCGCCCAGCCGCTGGCCCTTGCGGAATCCGGCGCGCTCGACGAGCCAGGCGGCCGGGACCTTGTGCCCTGCAGGGTCGGGAAAGACCGGGATCGGCGACTGCTTCTCACCGGGTCCGGGGGCGCAACGGCGCTGCAGTGCGGAGAGCTCCGCCTCGCTCAGAACGGGGTTGAGAAAGAACGAGCCTACCGAGCGGGTGTTGGGGTCGCCGGGGTCGAGCACCATCGACTTGCTCCGCCGCAGGTCGAGAACGGCCGCCCTCACCGCGGACGAGGCGGGCTCCCCGGGCTCGAGACCGTCGAGGCCGCCGCGGCGGGCGACGCACTCGCTCAGCTCGCGGTAGCGCAGCTCCGGGCGGACCCCTTCCTCGAGGCGGAACACCACCTCGGTGACGACGTAGCGGTCGCGGTCCTCGCTCTTGAAGCGGCTGTTGCGGTAGCGGAAACCGCACTCCCTGTTGGCGAAATCAACCTCCTTCAGGGTGGCGCGGTCGATGGCGCGCACCGCGGCGATAGTGCCGGCGACCTCCTGGCCGTAGGCGCCGACGTTCTGCATCGGCGCCGCCCCGACAAGCCCCGGGATGCCGGAGAGGCACTCTATGCCGGAAAGACCGCGGGCGATGCAGCGGCGGACGAGAGCGTCCCAGTCCTCTCCGGCAAGGGCGCTCACCTCGACTTTGCCGCCGCCCCCCTCGAAGCGCACCCCGGACAGCTCGAGCTTGAGGACGAGCCCGGGGTAGCCGCGGTCGTCGAAGAGGGTGTTGCTGCCGCCGCCGAGGACCTGCACCGGCAGTCCTTGCCCTGCCGCCCATTCGAGCGCGGTCCTGATCTCGTCGGCGGTCGTGCACCGGGCGAGGTAGCGGGCCGGACCGCCGAGGCGCATGGTGGTCATCGGCGCCAGGCCGACCTGCTCCGCGATGATTCCGGGTGTCTTCATAGGCAATCGAAGAAACCGAGGCCGCTCCGGGCCGACAAGGGCGGAAGGGGGGGGAGGGGTTGGACAGGTGGAAAGTAAAGCATTTGTTTTCAACAGGTTGTGCAAAGGGCGGCCAGATTGCGGCGCTCGGGGAAGAACAGGACGGGAAGGGCGGATTGGTTTTACGGGTATTACTCCCGCGGCCATGCCGGCTGGCCGCCGTGGATGAGCGTTTGGCGCCGCCCCGGTGAGGCGGACCTGGCCCACCGGAGGCAGCGGCGAATGAGGGAGCCGGGAAGCAGGCCCGCACCCGGGAACCGGGTAGCGGGGGCCGCTGATTCACCAGACAGATCCGAGAGGCGATGCAAACCTCCATATCCCCGGAGCTGAAGCAGGACCCCGGCGTGCAGGTGTCCGAGGAGATACTGCGCACCTGCGTGCACTGCGGGTTCTGCAACGCCACCTGCCCGACCTACCTCCTGACCGGCAACGAGCTCGAGGGACCCCGCGGCCGCATCTACCTGATCAAGAACATGCTCGAAGGCAGGATCGCCCCGACCGCGAACACCGTCGAGCATATCGACAACTGCCTCGCCTGCCTCGCCTGCGAGACCACCTGTCCCAGCGGCGTGGTCTACTCCCACCTCCTCGAGGATGCGCGGCCGCGGCTGGAGAAGCTTCACCGCAGGGAGTGGCTCGACCGCCTGATGCGGGCGGTGCTGACCCGGCTGCTTCCCTGGCCGGGGCGGTTCCGGTGGGCGATGCGCATGGCCGCCGTCGGCAGGCGGGCGGCATTCCTGATGCCGCGGCGTTTCCGCCATCTCGCGGCGATGGCCCCGCCCTCGCTGCCGGCCCCTTCCCGCCTGGCGGCTCCCGGGGTGAAGCCTGCCGCGGACCGGCGCATGCGGGTGGCCCTGCTCACCGGCTGCGCCCAGCAGGTGCTCGGCCCGCACATAAACGACGCGACGGTACGACTGCTGACGCGCCGCGGCGTCGAAGTGGTGGTGCCGGAAGCGATGGGTTGCTGC
The DNA here is from genome assembly GCA_026706165.1 of Gemmatimonadota bacterium. Next base: position 13,206 of record JAPOZF010000633.1, on the reverse strand, counting down.
GGAGCCCTGACCTACCACATCGGCGAACGCCGGCACAGCCTGCCGATGATGCGGCGCAACATCGACGCCTGGTACCGCGAGCTGCAGGGGGACGGGCTCGACGCCATCGTGCTCAACACCTCCGGCTGCGGCACCGCGGTCAGGGAGTACGGGCACATCTTCCGCAACGACCCGGAATGGGCGGAGAAAGCCGCGGCCGTCACCCCGCTGGTGCGCGACGTTTCCGAGGTGGTCGGCGAGGTCGGGCTGGGGGAGGTGGTCGAGATGCCGCGCCTGCGCCTCGCCTACCACGACGCCTGCTCGCTTCAGCACGGCCAGAAGATCGTCGCGCCCCCGCGGCAGCTGCTGGCCGCCGCCGGTTTCGAGGTGGTCGAGGTCCCGGAGGCCCACATCTGCTGCGGCAGCGCAGGGACCTACAACCTGCTGCGCCCGGTATTGGCGGATCAGCTGCGCGAGCGCAAGAGCGCCAACATAAAAACCATCGAGCCGGAGCTGGTCGCCGCCGGCAACATCGGCTGCATCGAGCAGATCGCCTCGGCGGTCGACGTCCCGGTGGTGCACACGGTCGAGCTGCTCGACTGGGCCACGGGAGGGCCGAAGCCGGCGGCGATGGGCGCCGCTACAGGACCATCTCGACGCGGCTGAGGCTCTTCTTGTCGAGGTCGTTGAGGTTGGCGATCTCGAAGCGGTTGCCGTCGACGTCGATCATCAGCAGGCGGAAATCCCCCAGCCACTGGGCGTTCTCCGAGACGTTCTGGACCACGAACTCGCGCCTGCCCCGGTTGGTGTCCACGTCCCAGTAAGAGGTGCCGAAATCGTGGCGCACCGAGTGCACCCGCTCGATCAGCGAGGTGAGGTAGCGGCGGTCGAGCTCCTCGGCGACGATGCTCCGGGTCTCGTCGTTCAGCCGGGCGAGGTCGTCGATCATGCAGACCTCCTCGTCCTTTTCGTCGAGGAGGGAGATGTAGCGGTCGGGATGCGTCAGAGGCGCCGCGCGGACGACCTTGATCCGGGTGTAGGAGCGGTCTCCGTCGATGGTCAGGCGCAGCTGCCACGGCGGCTCGCGGAACAGGCGTATCCCGGAGACGTCGACGCGCTCCGGGTGGGTCACGTCTATCGGCGTGATACCCTGCCCCGGTCTGCCGTTGGCCCCTGGCCTCATTTCGTCACTCACCTGAAATCCTCCTCCGTCAGCCGCTGACGGCCATGATCGCCGTGGTTTCCTGCTGGGTCGTGACCAGGTTGAAGAAGACCCCCCGGCGCTCCATCAGCTCGGTGTGGGTGCCCATCTCGACCACCTGGCCGTCGTCGAGGACCACCAGGCGGTCGGCGCTACGCAGCGTCGAAAGGCGGTGGGCGATGGCGAAAGTGGTGCGGCCCTCGACGAGGCGGGCGATCGCCTCCTGTATCTTGCCCTCGGTCTGCGAGTCGAGGGACGAGGTCGCTTCGTCGAGGATGAGGATGCGCGGGTCGTGGAGGATGGCGCGGGCGATGGCGATGCGCTGCTTCTCTCCCCCCGACAGCTTGTCCCCCTGCTCTCCGACCACCATGTCGTAGCCGTCCGGCCTGGCGATTATGAACTCGTGGGCGTTGGCGGCGCGCGAGGCCCGCAGGATCTCGGCGAACGCCGCCCCCGGCTTGCCGTAGCCGATGTTCTCGGCGATGGTGCCGTTGAACAGGAACGACTGCTGCGCCACCAGGCCGATCTGGCCGCGCAGATCCTCGAGCTTCATGTCGCGGATGTCGACGCCGTCGATCATCAGCGAGCCGCGGGTCGCGTCGTAGAACCGGCAGATCATGTTGATGAGGGTGCTCTTGCCGGCTCCCGACTTGCCGACGAGGCCGATCATCTCGCCCGGCTCGACGTCGAAGTCGATGTTCTTCAGCACCCGCTTGCCGGCGTCGTACCCGAACGACAGGCCGTCGAAGCGGACGCGCCCTTCCAGCGACGGCATCGGCAGGGCGCCGGGGTCGCCGAAGGGCTCGGTGCGCGCGTCGATGACCTCGAAGATGCGCTCGGCGCCGGCGTAGGCGCGCATCATGAAACCGTAGAAATCCCCGAACCACTTGAGCGGCTGGTAGAGCATCCAGAGGTAGGTGATGAAGGCGATGAGCTCCCCGAGCTCCAGCGTGCCCCCGAGAATCTGGCGGCCTCCGAAGTACCAGA
>JAPOZF010000633.1:0-11029 GCA_026706165.1 Gemmatimonadota bacterium | reverse complement strand
GACGAAGAACACCCCGAAGCTCATGAAGAAGTTGGTGATCATGAAGAACACCACCCAGACCCGTTCCGCCGAGACGCTGACGGCGCGCAGGTCCTCGTTGCGGCGGTCGAAGCGCTGGCCCTCGCGGCGCTCCTGGGCGAATGCCTTGACCACCCTTATGCCGCGGATCGACTCGTTCAGGTGGGAGGACAGGCGGCCCCACTTCGCCGACCAGCGCTGCCAATACGCCTCCATCCGGCTCCAGATCAGGCTGCTGCCGATGATGATCGGCGGCACCGGGAGCAGCACCAGCAGGGTCAGCTCCCAGTTCATGTAGAACAGGAGTCCGAGGATGCCGAACACCATGAGGGCGTTGTTGAGGATGTAGGGGAGGTCGAACAGCAGGTAGACCTCGACGAGATCGGCGTCGTTCGACATTCGCGAGATCAGGGTGCCGACCTTGCGCTTGTCGTAGAACCTCAACGGCAGGTACTGCAGGGCCCGGTAGAGGTCGGCGCGCAGCTCCTCGATGGCGCGCAGCCCTATCCGGGAGCTGAGCCACTTGCGGGACACCCAGGTGATCCAGCCCATGATGTTGACCGCGAGCAGGCCTGCGACCAGCCACCCGAGCAGGTCGAGGTTGGCCCTGGGGGTCAGGACGTCGTCGATGACGCTCCTGACGATCAGGGGAGGGAGGAGGTCGGAAACCGCCTCGGCGGCGAGCACGAGGAACAACAGCACGATCCGCTTCTTGTAGACCAGCATGTAGCGGATCAGCCGCCGCAGGGTCGCCAGCTTCTTTACGCAGGCGGGACACACGCCGTCCTTTTCCGGCAGCACGCGGCCGCAGCGCTCGCAGCGGGTGCGCTCGACCGCCGTCGGCAGGGTGACGGTCCTGCCTTCGGCGAGCTGCTGGATCCCCTCGGCCACCTCGCCGAACCTCGCCGCCAGGGAGTTGGAGTAGTAGAGACACTCCGGCTCCCCCTCCTTGCGCTCCACCTCCAGGAGTCCGCCGCCGACCAGGGCTTCGGCGCGCGCGGTTCTGACCGCTTCGATCGGTATCTGCACGTCCCGGTCCCTGCCGCCGGCGCGCAGGAAAACGACGCGCCTGTCGGTCACCACCAGCCAGCTCTCCCCGTACCGGTGCCGGCCCGACATGTCGGCGGCGACCTGGATGAGGACGTGCTCTCCCGGGGAGGTGTATCTCCGCAGGTTGCGGCCGATCTCCCCGGGCAGGGGCTCGACGAACGGGTTGGCGGTCTTTTTCGCAGCGGTGGTCACGGAAGCCTAATCGGGAATGGCGATGATTTTCGAGGTCTCTTTCTGAAGTTCGACGAGGTCGCGGAAGGCTCCTTTTTCCGACATCAGCTCCCCGTGCGAGCCGATCTGGACGATGCGGCCGTCGTCGAGGACGATGAGGCGGTCGGCATTGCGCAGGGTCGACAGCCGGTGGGCGATGGCGAAGGTGGTTCTCCCCTCGACCATGCGGCCGAGCGCGTCCTGGATCTGCTTTTCGGTGTCGACGTCGACCGAGGAGGTCGCTTCGTCGAGGATGAGTATGCGCGGGTTGTGGAGCATCGCCCTTGCGATCGCCACCCGCTGCTTCTCCCCGCCCGAGAGGTTGTTCCCCTGCTCCCCTACCTGGGTTTCGTACCCGTCCGCTTTGGCCATGATGAAGTTGTGGGCGTTGGCCAGCCGCGCCGCGCGCATGATCTCCTCGAAGTTCGCGTCGGGGTTGCCGTAGCCGATGTTCTCGCCGATGGTGCCGCTGAACAGCACCGGCTCCTGCAGGACGATGCCGATCTGCCGGCGCAGGTCGCGCAGGTTGATGTCGCGGATGTCGACGCCGTCGATCTCGATGGCGCCGTGGTCGACGTCGTAGAAGCGGGCGATCAGGTTGATCGTCGTCGTCTTGCCCACCCCCGACTTGCCGACGAGGCCGATCATCTCCCCCGGTGCCACGTCGGCGTTGATCCCGTGAAGCACCGGCTTGCTCTTGTCGTAGCCGAAGGTCACGTCCCTGAAGGTCACGCGGCCCTCGATGTTCCTCATGCGCTTCGCCTTGGGGTCCTGGTACGACTCCGGTTCCGTGTCGATGACTTCGAAAACCCGTTCCGCCCCCGCAAAGGCGCTCGTCATCCAGGAGTTGACCTGCCCGAACCACTCGAGGGGGCCGTAGACCATCCACATGAAGGAGTAGAAGGCCAGCAAGGTGCCGAGCGTCATTTCGTCGGAGAGCACCTGTTTGCCGCCGAAGAGCCATACGATCAGCACCCCGAAGCCGGTCAGGAAGGTTATGGTCGCGTGGAACACGGTGCGGTTGACGGAGGTCCTGATGCCGATCTCCGTCGCCCTGCGGTTGACCTTGTGGAAGGTGCGGCGCTCCCGTTCCTCCTGGGCGAACGCCTTGACCACGCGGATGCCGTTGAGGGTTTCGGCGGTGCGGTCGGTGAGCGAGGACCAGACCATGCTGTACTGGGTGAAGAGCCGGCGCATGCGCTGCCAGAAGACCGCCCCCCAGATCATCAGCAGAGGTACCGGCAGCAGGGTATAGAGGGTCAGCTCCCAGCTCATCCACAGAAGAAAGCCGAGAATGCCGAGCATCATCATCGCGTTGATGATCAGGTACGGCAGCCCGTCCACGAGGAACTCCTGCAGGCGCCCGGAGTCGCGCGTCACCCGGGCCATCAGGGCGCCGACGCGGCGCTTGTCGTAGAACTGCAGCGACAGCATCTCGAGCCTGCGGTAGAGCTGGCTGCGGATGTCCGCCGTCGCCTGGGCGCCCAGCCAGGCCACGATCCAGCCGTGAACCCACTCGGCCGCCCAGCTGCCGATGCGGATGCCGACGAGGGCAAGGACGAGAATGCCGAGCAGGGCGAGGCGCTCGTCGACCGGCGCCGGGTTCTCGCCGACGGGAACCAGCACCTCGTCGACGAGACGCTTGGTGATCAGGGGCGGGGCGAGCTCCGCCCCGGTCGTCACCACCGATGCGAGCGCCAGGGCGGCCGCCCGTCCCTTGTAGGGGGCCATGTAGGCGGCGATGCGCTTGATCGTCGACCACTTCCTGACGCAGGCGGGGCAGAGGCCGTTCTTCTCCGGCAGCAGCAGTCCGCAACGGGAGCAGCGGGTGCGCTCCAGCTCGGGGTTGATCAGGAACTGCTCTCCCTTGCGCAACTGCTCGAGGCCCCGGGCAACCTCGGAAAACTTGGCGGCCTCGGTGCCGGAGTAGGGAACGGCCACGGTGGGCTCGCCGAAGCGCTCGATCTCCAGCCTCCCGCCTCCCACGAGGGGCTCGGTCCTCACCGAGCGCATCCGCTCGACAGGGACGTCGACGGCGCTCCCGTTGGCGGTGAGGACGACGGCCCGGTTGCCGGTGACCGCTACCCAGGTGTCGGCGTAGCCGCCGTCGGCGCCGAGGTCCCCCCGCACCCGCACCAGGACCTGCTCGCCTGCCGGCAGAATGGCATCCAGCCTGTCGGCCACGGACGGGTCCGCCGGCTCGATCAGACGGGGTGCATCGCTTTCATGGGAGGTCGAAACCATCGGAGGTGCTCGCACCTTTTTAATGTATAGGTTCCAAGGTGTCCCTGACGGTTCGTCTGCCCTGCGGAACAGCTGCCGGAGACTGGCGCGCAAGTATCCGGAAAAGCCGCGATTTGGGTCACGCGGGGCGGCCGTCCGGACATGGCTGTGCCCGTTCACTCGGCGGCATGCGCGATACCGGTGGTACCGAACGGAGCACGGGACCGCTCTGCCGCCTGATCGAAGGCGAGGGCCCGACCGCTCCGGCCGGCGGCGGCTAGCCGCCGGATCTGCTGGAATTTCTCCGCCGGCGCTGGCGGGCGAATGGAGTCTCGATGCCGTACTGGCGGCAGAGACGACCGAAAGTACCCCCCGCGATTCCCAGCGCCTTGCATGCATCCTGGTTGCTGGCGTATACGCGGGCGGCTCTTTCGATCCACTCCCTGGGTATTTTCTGCATCTCTTCCTCTCCGAAATGCTGTGTGTTCGACTGCTGTTTCAGTGCGTTGCAGATTCCGTGCCGGCCAAAAAAAACCGGCTGCGTTTCTCTGAACCTGATCTTCCAGAGACCCGCAGCCGGCAAAAAAAAACCGTAGGGATGTGATCCCTACGGTATGAGAAGCTCTTGGTTTTTCTGCTTTCTCAACCTCCGGGATCCTCACCAGCTGCAGGGCTGGTTGCGAACTTGGAGACCATGGCGTTTTCGATCAGATGGACCCGATCCGTCAGGGATTCCACCGTGGGGGAACGGCCGTTGACGGAGTCCCCGAAGCCGGTCTGTCGGATTGTTGTCATTTGCTTGTCACCCGCGCCGACTTTCCCCCGCACGATCGGGAATCCCCTGTCCATCCATTCCGTTGTCACCGCCGATCGACAGATTCCCCTGGGGAACCTGACGGCGTCCCGCACGGTGCTGCCGGGCGCGACGGCCCTGGTCATTGTCGGATCGGGGCGCGCGAATCCGGACGTATCCACCATCTCCCGCGCGCAGAACAGGAAGGGACTGGCTCCGAACCGGTCGAACCGACCGTACCGGGCCGCAGGGATGATTTCGCCCTTTCTCGTCCTGCCGATGTGTGGAATCATTTCATCGTCCGGTTTCAGGTGGTGGTTCAGCAGCGGCATTCGCGGTGCCCGCTGCCGGGGGTTTTCAGGGCGGGTGATCACTCACTCTTCCCTGATCGATTTAAAACTTACCCGGTGCATTTTTACAATGTCAAGTAGAAAAATACGGGTCGGTGTCGGATACGCAATTTGCGTTTCCAGTTCGGTTGCCGTCCTCTATATTCCGCTGTGATCATGACGCTTTCGCCACCTCCCAAAGACCGGTCCGGAATGTCCCCAGGGGAGTCGGAAGAGCAGCAGTGCCCGGACAGCATCTCCCGGCACAACGAGAAGCTTGCCGGCCTTTTGCGGGAAAACGACTTCGAAGCGATGTCCGCCGAGTCCATTCTCACCTGGGCGAGCTCGGCGTTCGCACCGGGCCGCGCGGTGCTCAGTACGAGCTTTCAGTACTCCGGCGTGGCGATGATCCACATGCTGCGGCAGCTCGGTCTGGAGATCCGTATCGCCACCGTCGACACCTTGCGGCTGCACCCCGAGACCTACGCCTACATGCGCGAGCTAGAGCAGCACTACGGCATCGAGATCGAGGTGCAGCGGCCCGAACCGGAGCAGGTGCGCAGCATGGTGGACCGCTTCGGCGAGTACCTGTTCTTCGATTCGAAGGCGAAGCAGGAGTACTGCTGCCAGGTGCGCAAGCTGAGGCCGCACGACGAGCTGCTGAAGACGGCCGATTGCTGGATTTCGGGAGTGCGCCGCGACCAGTCCGCGGTGCGCGAAAAGAACACGCCGAAGGCGACGACGGTTGCCGAGTACGGATCGCGGCGGCACATCTTCAAGCTCAACCCGATGGGCGACTGGACCGAGGAACGCGTCCGCGAATACGTGGAGGAGAACCAGGTCCCGGTCCACCCGCTGTACGCCGAGGGGTACCGCAGCATCGGATGCATCATCTGCGCGACTCCGACGTTGCCGGGGGAGGATCAGCGCGCCGGCCGCTGGCGCTGGTTCAACGGCGACGAGACCATCGGCGAAGAAGAGCTGAAGGAGTGCGGGCTGCACGTCCCGATGTACAACATCTGAACTTAGTGTCCTGTCCGGTCAATATCTCCATTCTTCCGCCGATCCATCCCGGCTCGCGGCGTTGCTTTCGCTCGCCGTACACCCTCGGTACGACTCGCTCAGGCGCCTTGCGGGCCGCGTGCCTCGGCGGCCGAATTTTGCAACCTGTCTCCGGGGACTGGACACCAGGCCGGTGCCCTCATTCCCGGATTTCCGCAACCGCTTCCTTGAACTTCGCCCCACGCTCCGCGTAGCTCGCGAACATACCGAAGCTGGCACAGGCGGGGGACAGCAGCACGACGTCTCCTGGCGCCGCGCGCTGCATTGCCGCCGCCACCGCTTCGGCCACCCCTTGGCAGCCCGGCACGATTTCTCCCGAATAACCGCAGGCCCGCACCGCATCTGCGAGCCGTTGTCCCTCCTCGCCCACCAGCAGAATCAGAGCCTTGACCCCGCGATCGGCGATGCCTCTGGCGAGTGCGGTGAAATCCGCTCCCTTGGAGGATCCCCCGGCGATCAGCAGCACCGGTTCGTCGAAGGAAGCGACCGCCGCCAGGGCCGCCTCCGGAGTGGTGGCCAGGGAGTCGTTGCAGAAGGCGACCCCGTTTCGGGTGGCCACGTGCTCGAGGCGGTGTTCCAGACCGGGGAAGGATCGCAGGCGCGGTGCAAGCCTGCCGGCCGGGGCGCCGACGGCGACAGCGGCCGCCGCGGCTGCCAGTGCGTTGGCGACATTGTGCCGTCCCCGGAGCTTGAGATCGGAGGCGTGGCAGAGGGGGACCGCTTCGGCGTTGAAGGGGCGCGCCCAGAGCCGCCCTCCCTCGAGGAAAGCTCCTGCTTCGACCGGCCCGCTCATGCTGAACTCCATGGGACGGGCCGGTGAATCCCCGGCGAAGCGGGACGCGGTGCCGCAGTCGGCGTCGACGATGAGGGTGTCATCTGCGGACTGGTACCTGCAGATTGATTTCTTGGCTTTCACGTACTCGTCGAGGTCGGCGTGGTAGTCGAGGTGATCGGGCGTAATGTTCAAAACGACCGAAACAGCTGGGCTGCGGTCGAGATCCTGCAGCTGGAAGCTGGAGAGCTCGAGGATGACGAGGTCGGACGCCGAGATATCGTCGAGAAAATCCACCGGGGGTGTTCCCATGTTGCCCCCGAGCCAGACCTGCCCGTAGGGGCCGTCGCGAAGCATCTCGAAAAGCAGGGAACAGGTGGTCCCCTTCCCCTTGGTGCCGGTGATGCCGACGACCGCCGCCGGACAGCGCTCGAGAAACAGACGAGTCTGGCTGTGGAGCGAAGCTCCCGCCTCCCGGGCCCGGACCAGGGCCGGGTTCAGGGGGCTGATTCCCGGAGTGCGGAAGAGGAGGTCGAACTCGTCCAGCCCGTCCAGGTAGTCGGGGCCAAGGTGCCAGCTCCGGGTGAGGTGAACCCACTCCGAGGCGTCGGGCAGCTCTTCTTCGGTCCTTGCGTCGCAGACGGAGAATCCGATTCCGCGTTCCGCCAGGTAGCGGCCGACGCTGCGATTCTCCACCCCCATGCCCAGGAGCGCGATCCGCTTTTCTTCAAGCTCTTTGTCGTTCATTAGGACTACGAAATTCCACAGAGGAACAGGACCGGGTCGCCGGGGTAGGCGGACTCCTTATCCGGGAATTGTCGACAGGCAGAATGCAGGTCTTTTTTGCCGGGTTCCCAAAATTCGGATATAATCACGCGGCATTCGAGGCGGAGCTGCTCCTTCCCATCGAAATCCATCGGCACCTCGCCGAACTCCCACTGCTCGACGCATGAAATTGATCGTTCAGATCCCCTGTCTCAACGAGGAGGAAACCCTTCCGGCCACCATCGCAGACATACCCCGGGAGATCGACGGCATCGACGAGGTGGAGATTCTGGTCATCGACGACGGTTCCACCGACCGCACGGCCGAGGTGGCGCGGGAGTCCGGGGCCGACCACGTCGTGCAGTTTCCGAAAAACCGCGGGTTGGGTCACGCCTTCAAGGCAGGCTTCGACAGCTGTCTGAAACTGGGCGCCGACATCATCATCAACACCGACGGCGACAACCAGTACTACGGCGGAGACGTCCGCGAACTGGTGCAGCCGATTCTCGCTGGAGAAGCCGAGGTAGTCATCGGCGACAGGCGCACCGTCGGCATCGCCCACTTCGGTTTCACGAAGCGCTGCCTGCAGAAGTTCGGAAGCCACGTGATCAGCCGCTTGGCGCGCCTTCGAGTTCCGGACGTCGCCAGCGGATTCCGCGCCTACAGCCGCGCCGCCGCACTGCAGCTGACGACATTCACCGATTTCGACCACACCGCCGAACACGTGGTCGAGTGGGGCCAGACCCGAATGCCGGTGGTCAGCGTCCCGATTCGGACCAACCCCAAGGCCCGGGAGTCCCGGCTGTTCTCCAACGTCGGGGAGTTCGTCGTCAAGTCGGCGTTGATCAGCCTGCGCACGTACACCCGCTACAAGGCCCTGAAGATCTTCGCCGCATTCGGGTTCGGTACCTTTCTGGTCGGATTCCTTCTCGGGTTGCGGTTTCTCTACTTCTTCCTGTTTACCGACGAGGGCACCCTGCACGTGCAGTCCCTGATTCTCGCCGCGGTGCTGCTGCTGGCAGGGTTTCAGATGTTTCTGACCGGGGTGGTAGCCGATCTCATCGCGACCAACAGGGCCATGCTCGAGGATGCCCTGAGCAGAATCAAGCGGCTGGAATTGAGGAAGAAGCGGGAGTGAGGATCCGGGGCGGGGCGGAGTAGAGGGCTTTCCAGCTTCTGTCGCGGGGGTGGGGGAAGCCGATTTTCATGGCATGCAGGTGGTAGCCGCAGTCTCCAGGCAGGGGTGGGCGCTGACCGGTCCACGTTGCTCTCGGCAAGCCCCCCGCACCGAAGAATGGCTCCCCGACCAGGGGAAACCCAGCCGTCGCCATGTGAATTCTGATCTGGTGCGGGCGGCCTGTAGGAATCTTCACCTCCACGAGAGCCGTCCGTTCTCCCTGCTCGTGGCGGCGTTCCACAACGCGAACCAGTGTCAGCGACTCCTTGCCTTCCGGGCGGGCTGCGAAGACCTCCCCGAGCGGCGCGTACGGTACGGGCCCGATGGCCGCGTCCACGGTAAACGCGTCCAGCGAAGGGTGTCCCTGTACCAAGGCCCGGTACGTTTTCTGAAGACGGCCGCGGCGGAATTCCTGGGCCAACCCCCTTTTCGACAAGGCGGTCCGGGCGAACAGGACCAGCCCGGACGTTCCGCGGCCGAGGCGGTGAACGGGTGCGATTTCGCCGCCGAACCGGGGCCGCAGCAACCATAGCAAGGTGTTTTCGAGAAATTCGCCGCCCGGCATCACCTGCAGGCCGGCCGGCTTCGAGACCGCAACGAGGTCCCCGTCCTCCCAGACCAGCGCGAAAGAGCGAGGGGAAGCGGGCTCGCGCCATGGCGGCCGGTGGTAGGACAACACCTGACCATCCCTCAGTTTCGCGTCGCAACGGGTCGAACCTTCATCGAGCAGAACAGTCCCCGATTCGATTCGTTCTCGCCATTCCGCGCGGTTGGAGTGGGTGTAGCGCCGGGTGTAGAAATCGAGCACGGACTGGCCGGCTTCCGGGCCGGCAATCCGGTCGCGGTAGACCCACCCCTGGTTGAGGCGGCCGGTGCAGCTGCAAGGGGACGACGGCACAGGTTGCCTTGGCGCTGATGAAATCCTATAATTATTCGCGGAAATAAATAATTATTACTTCACAGTTTCTGATCGGGCGTGGCGAAACCGGCAATCTACATCGACGGACAGGAAGGCTCCACGGGTCTGCGCATTCGCGAGCTTCTGGGGGGGCGGGACGACATCGATCTGCGCTTGATTCCCGAGTCCGAACGCAAGCAGACCGAAATCCGCGCCGGCTTCCTTCGCGCCGCGGACCTCGCCATCCTCTGCCTGCCGGATGACGCGGCCGACGAGGCTGTCGAACTGGCGTCCGGGGCAGACACGCGCATCATCGACACGAGTACATCCCGGCGAACCCGCGAGGACTGGGTGTACGGTTTGCCGGAGCTGGAGCCGGCTCAACGGGAGGCGATTTGCACCGCCGATCGCGTCGTCAACCCCGGCTGCTACCCGGTGGGGTTCATCCTCGCGGTGCGGCCGCTCATCAAGGCGGGCATTCTCTCTGCCGGAGTGCCGTTGACCGTCAACGCGGTGTCCGGCTACTCGGGGGGCGGGCGGAAGATGATCGAAGCCTATCAGGGTTCCCCTCCCTCACGGACGGCGGCGGGGGACGCCCCCTTGCCGCTGGCACTGTACAATCTCGACAGCCCCCATAAGCATGTTGCCGAAATGCAGAAATTCAGCCTCACCCGGAATCCCCCCATTTTCGTCCCTTCCGTCGACCATACCTATTCGGGGATGTTGGTCTGCACGCCGATTCCCGCCGTCAACCTCGTGTCAACCGCAACGGCGGAGTCGATTTGCTCTGTATGGAAGGAACAGTACGGCGGCGAGCCGTTCGTGCGCGTCATCTCCCCAGGCGAAGCATCGGCGCAGTTGAGAGACGGCCGCTTCCTCGATCTGGGGGAAGCCAACCGCACCAACCGGGTCGAGCTGTTCGCGTTCGGCGACGATCGCGGCGTTGTGCTGGTCGGCCGCCAGGACAACCTCGGCAAGGGGGCTTCGGGGAATGCCGTTCAGTGTATGAACCTGATGCTGGGATTCGAAGAATCGAAAGGCCTGGCCTCATAGGACACAGTCGTTGATGGCGGCGAGCATCTCGCGGCGATCGACGAATTTCTCGCGCGGCTTGTGGACCTGCTTCCCCCTGGCTATTTCCGCGGCGTCGATTTTCTTCCAGTCCTCGTAACTTACGACCTGCACCCCGCGTTCCCGGAGCAGTCGCAGCACGGCGCCGTCGTCCGCTGTTTGGCAGAGGGGAAGACCGGGGACATCCGCCAGAAGATTTCGCACTGTTTCCTGACTGTCCGGTTTGTTGGTGCCGATCACGCCGGTCGGCCCGCGCTTGATCCAGCCGACGGCGTAGAGTCCGGCAATTGCCCTGTCCCCCTCACGAATGCGGCCTCCGGCGTTGGGGATGGTGCCGTTCCCGGGGTCGAAAGGCACACCCGGGATCGGAACTCCGCGGTAACCGACGCTGCGGAAGAAGGCCCCACAGGCGAGTTCCTCGGTCTCGCCGGTGCCGCGCGCTTTCTGGTTTCCCGCCTCGCCGATGAGCTCGTTGCGCTCGAGAATTACGCTTTCCACCTTGCCGTTGCCGCACAGGCGCCTGGGACTCTTCAAAAAATGGACCGCGAAGCGCCTGGCCTTGCCCGATGGTCCGATCCGGGAAAAGTGTTCGAGGGCTTCCAGGTTCCGGCGGCGCTGGTTGTCGCTCAGCTCGGCTTCGCTCTCTGGCCCGAGATTCTCG
>JAPOZF010000129.1 GCA_026706165.1 Gemmatimonadota bacterium | reverse complement strand
AGCATCCCAATCTCACCACGCAGCAGGCGTTCTACGTGGCGATCAGCCGGGCGCGGGACCGCGCCGAGCTGGTCACGGACGACGCCCGGAAGCTTGCCGACCAGCTTGAGAAGGTCACCGGCGAGCGGGTCGCGGCGCTCGACGGCGTGGCCCTGCAGGCCGCCCACGAGACGGCGTTCGGGGTCCGGAACGGTGCGGAACGCGGGCCCGACCGTGCACAGCACGCACCGGGAGCGACCGAACGCAGTCACGAGGCCGGACACGAGGTGCCATGGAAGTACGGCGGCGGATCCGGCGCCGGCGTTGAGACCGGCCGCGATCGCGACGGTAACGTGCCGGAACCGGGCGCCGGGCGCCACGAAGGCGGCCGGGATTCCGGCCGGAGCGGCCACTGGCGCGACCGTTCGCACGGCCCGGAACGCGCCGCCGCGGCGGAAAAGTCGATGGAGCCGGCGCAGAAGTCGGTCGATATGGACCTCGGAATGTAGCGAGGTGCTTCCGTTGCGGGCGCGCGATCGGACATCATCAACGGCAAATCCAGCCGCACGCCGGTCCCGAACGACGCGGAACCGGGATCGTTCCGACCGGGAACCGCCTCCTCCTGCTACGGCCGGCTCGCAGTCGCAGCCGCACTGACACACATTTCGAGAGCACGAAAGCAGGCCGGTGCGGACCGATCGGCGAGGGTTGCCGCCCGGCCGGACGCATCCTGAGCCGACGACCCTGCCCCGAGAAGCCGAGGCCTGTGCCGAAAGATGGCATATCCGTGACACGCGCTGCCTGACCGGCCCCTGAGAGCGCACTGGAAGTCCGACGATGCCCCGGCGATCATGGAAAAGTTCAGATCACCTGCCCGGGGGGCGAATGCGAATCGCATTCATCGCGCTCTGAACGCCCAGGCGCGGACGATCCGCCGGTGTATCAAAAAATCACATAGCCTCCTGTATTGAAGGCAGGCTTGACGGAGAATGCTCGAGAGCATTCCTGCTTCTTCGGGGGTTTCAAGGCGCCGTGAGGCGCCAAAAGTGCCCGTCAGGGCACGCAGGGGCGCGCATGCGCACCCCAACAGCTCGCTGTGTCGGGTGTGACAAAACCACTTCCGCAGGAAGTGAGAACGACCTTGTGCGCAGCACTCCGTCGATGGTTCGCGGCAGCGGATCCGAAGAGGAGGGAAGCCCGAGCGGCACTTGAGCGATTGCGCCTGCCACGCACCCAGGTACACAGTTCCCGAACCGTCGCGCGGCTTCCGGGCGGGAGCGCCGAAAGCGAGAGGTATCGGTTCAACGCACGAAGTCTGGTTCGTTGGCGGTGTCATGTACTCGACCCGCATCGCCGGCACCGCTGAGCGGGCGCGCGTTGACCCCGCGGAGCGGTGGTCCTCGCACTTTTGTCGGGAGCGCATCGGCGCCCGTGGCCATGTGATCGCTGCACGGCGTTTCCACCGGACATGACGGTGTCGCAGGCGCTGGCGGCGTGTAGCGTGTCGAGCTACAGTGAATCATGAGGATCAGACACAAGGGGCTGCGGGCGTTGCACGAGCGCGACAATGCTCCGCAATTGCCTGCCGGTCTCGTCCCACGGCTCTGGCGCATCCTGTTCCGCCTGCAGGAGGCGACGCATCCGGGCAGTGCCGACGCACCGGACTTCCGGCTGCATTCCCTGAAGGGTGACCACCGCGAGCCAGGGGAGCATCCGCGCCTCGGGCAACTGGCGCGTGGTATTCCACGTCGACGACGGCGAGGTCGTCGACGTGGACCTGATCGACTATCACTGACCGGGAGGGAGCGCCGGAGATGAACAACACTGCGAGCGACCGCGTCGGGCCGATGGTAAATCCCCCGCACCTGGGCGAACTCATCCGCGAGAGCATGGATGAGGCGGGCTGGAACGTGACCGAGACGGCGGTCCGGCTCGGTTGCCAGCGCGTGACGCTGTCGCGCCTGCTGAACGGCAAGGCGGGGGTGTCGGCGAACATGGCGCTGGCGCTGGAGAAGCTCGGCTGGGGCACGGCCGATCACTGGATGCGGATGCAGGCGAGCTACGAGCTAGCGCAAGCGCGCCGGGCGCGTGCCGCTGCCGAACGCCGCGCACGCGAATGGCACGCATGATCGAGTTTCACAACTGCACGACAGGACCGCACTCCTGCAAGAAGGCTTGCAGGCCATTCTGGGTTCGAGCAGAACCGGACTGATGACGAGAACAGCTACACGGCTGACGACAGCGGTGGAGGCGTACTGCGCCGATCTCGGACGAGTGCGCGCGTCAGGCGGCGGAACCGGAGAACTGTCGAACTACGGGCCGCTTGCTGCTCTGCTGGACACCATCGGCGCGACACTCAAGCCAAAAGTGTTCTGTGTTGGACAGCTTGCCGACCAGGGCGCCGGTCATCCCGACTTCGGTCTCTACACAGCCAGGCAGGTGCAGAAGGGCCGACCTCGCAAAGGGCAGACACCGGAACGGGGCGTGGTCGAGGTGAAGGCAGTGGACGACGAAGCCTGGCTCACGGCCGCAGGCGACCAGGTCGGCCGTTACTGGGGCCGTTACCGGCTGGTGCTCGTGACGAACCTGCGCGACTTCGTACTGGTGGGCGAGGACGCCGAAGGCAGGCCGGCGAAGCTCGAGACGTTCCGGCTGGCCGGCAGCGCAGACGATTTCTGGCGCAAGCTGGAGAAACCTCGGAGCTTCGCTGGCGAGATTGGCGCAGGTTTCGGCGAATATCTCGCCCGTGCCTTGTCACACCGGGCGGCGCTTGTGGAGCCCGAGGATCTGGCGTGGCTGCTTGCCTCCTACGCGCGTGACGGCCTTGCACGGGTAAACGCGGCGGGCGATGCACCTGCCCTCGCCACGGTGCGGTCCGCGTTGGAAGAGGCACTCGGCGTCCGCTTCGAGGGCGACAAGGGTGAACGCTTCTTCCATTCGACACTGGTGCAGACACTGTTCTACGGCGTGTTTGCCGCATGGGTCCTGTGGGCGCGGGGTCAGCGATCGGATGAGGGCCCGCTGTTCGAGGGTGCCCTTGCTCCCCACCGGTTTAACTGGCGCGAGGCGGTATGGCACCTCCGTGCGCCGGTGCTCCGGTCCCTGTTCCAGCAGATGTCCGACCCCGGCCGCCTGCAGCCTCTGGGTCTCGTCGAAGTGCTGGATTGGGCAGCCGCTGCGCTTGACCGGGTGGACCATCCGGCGTTCTTCAAGCGATTCCACGAAGGCGATGTGGTCCCGTATTTCTACGAACCGTTTCTCAAGGCCTTCGATCCGGCTCTGCGCAAGCAGCTTGGCGTTTGGTACACGCCGGCAGAAGTGGTCGGCTACATGGTGGCCCGTGTCGACAGGGCACTGAAGGACGATCTCCACATCCCGGAAGGGCTGGCGGCTGACAACGTCTACGTGCTCGACCCCTGCTGCGGAACCGGCGCCTATCTGGCGGAAGTGCTGCGCCGCATCGCGGTCAATCTCGAAGGACAGGGCCTTGGTGCCCTCTCTGGCGTACGGGTGAAACAAGCAGCCATCGAACGAGTGTTCGGCTTCGAGATCATGCCCGCGCCCTTCGTCGTAGCGCACCTGCAGGTCGGGCTCACCCTGCAGGAGCTTGACGCTCCGTTGTCGGACGACGGCACCGAACGCGCCGGGGTGTTTCTTACCAATGCGCTGACCGGCTGGGAGCCAACGACAACCAAACCGCTGCCATTCCCCGAACTGGAAGAGGAGCGCGACCGTGCGGAGCGTATCAAGCGGGACACGCCGATCCTCGTGATCCTCGGCAACCCGCCTTACAACGGCTTTGCCGGGATGGCTGTAGACGAGGAACGGGAGCTGTCGGAAGCCTACCGCTCGACGAAGCGGGTGCGCCGGCCGGAGGGGCAGGGCTTGAACGATCTCTATGTTCGCTTCTTCCGCATGGCGGAACGGCGCATAGCGGAGAAGACGGGCCAGGGCGTAGTGTGCTTCATCTCGAACTATTCCTGGCTGGACGGACTGTCCTTTACAGGGATGCGCGAGCGCTACCTGGAGGCGTTCGACGTCGTCCGCATCGACTGCCTGAACGGTGACAAGTACAAGACCGGCAAGATCGCGCCGGACGGGTCGCCCGATCCGAGCATCTTCTCGACCGAGAGCGATCCAGTCGGTATCCAGGTCGGCACCGCCATCGCGACCTTGGTGCGCAAGGCGGAGCACACACCAGCCGATGTGGTCAGCTTTCGCCATCTCTGGGGGCAAGCGAAGCCAACGGAGCTTCTGGAGACGGCGGAGTCGGCCCCCGGATGTCTCTACAAGGCCATTGAGCCCGTCCTGCAGCTCGGCCTGGCCTTCGTGCGAACGGCAGTAAGCGACGAATGGTTTGACTGGCCGTCGCTGCCCGATCTGTTCCCGGTGTCGTTCCCCGGCGTCAAGACCAGCCGTGACCGGTTCCTCGTCGACACCGACCTTGACCAGCTCCAGACACGCATCGCGGACTACTTTGACGTTGGCCTGAACCACGAACAAATCGCCCGACGCTACCCGGAAGCGATGAAATCTACCGCACGGTTCGACGCTCGCGCAGTGCGGGACGCGCTACTAAAGCGAGGCGGTCCGGATGAGGCCGGGTTCATCCGTTTCTCTTACCGGCCTTTCGACAGCCGCTGGCTCTATTGGGAAGGGGACACGAAGCTGCTCGACGAGAAACGCGCCGACTACAGGCCGCATGTACTGAAGGGGAATGTGTGGCTGGTCACACAACAAAGGCCGCGCCGCGATTGGTCGCCGCCGCAATGGATTTCTCATATTGGTTGCATCGACCTAATGGACCGAAGCGCGACCTGCATTCCAGTGTGGCTTCACGATGACGGTATGGGCAACGACGATGTCGCTGATCGCCGCGCCAATCTCTCGGCGACGGCTGAGCGTTATCTCGACCGACTTGGCCGCAGTGTGGAGGACCTGTTTCACCACGTCCTCGCCGTCGTGCACGATCCCGCCTATCGTGAGGCAAACGCTGGGGCGCTGCGCATGGAATGGCCGCGCATCCCGTTGCCCGGCTGGCCTGACGGTGAGACTGAAGGCGCGCCAGAGGCGCTGGCCCATTCGGTCGCGCGCGGGCGCGAACTCGCCGCGCTGCTGGAACCCGAATTTCCCGTCCCCGGCGTTACGCAGGGGCCCCTGCGCCCTGAGATTGCCGCCGTCGCCGTGCCCGCCACTGTGGGTGGGGGCAACATGGCGGAAGATGACTTCGCTGTGACTGCGGGATGGGGGCGTTACGGCCAGAATGACGTGGTGATGCCCGGCCAGGGCCGGGCCATCGAGCGCGCCTACACGACGGACGAACGCGCCGCCATGGGCGATACGCTGCCTGCCCTTGGCAACTCGACATTCGACGTTTTCCTCAATGGCGAGGCTTTCTTGCGCAACATCCCCGCCGCCGTCTGGCACTACCGTCTCGGCGGCTACCAGGTGCTCAAGAAATGGCTGTCGTACCGGGAGCGCGACGTCTTCGGGCGGGCGCTCAGGCCCAAGGAGGTCCAGTACCTTGCGGATGCGGCACGGCGTGTTGCTGCAATCGTGGCCATGGCACAGGCAGATGAGCACGGCGATGAGTGCTGACAAATCGTGGTTTGACAGCACCTTCGTTTGGGAAGACGAGAACCAAGAACACTATTGCGGCTCACATTGGGATCCGTTCTTCGACAGCCCGGATGGCATCTTCGAAACCCTACCCGACATTATTCCGTCCTCGGTGCCGCTGCAGACATACGGCGATACTTACTCTGGACCCCATGAAATTCCCGAAGGCTGGACGATGGGCGGTCATCTGTGCTGGCCAGACACCAACCGGGGTCTTGTCACCACGTTGCGCACGACAGAGAGCCACACTGAACTCATGAACGTATCCCCGTTTGCCGGCGTCGGAATACAGGCCAGCATCGAGATCGAGAACGTTCACGTCTGGGCAAGCGGAGCTGAGGCGCAGATCGAAGACGTCTGGGGATGAAGCACCGGTCTCGTTTTTCGATCTCGCTTTTCTCAGCAACCGCGCCTAGTACGAGGCCGGAACACGGCGGGAGTTCATCTTGGCGGGAATCTCCCACGAGGTCGGGGCATCAATGGTCAATGAAATCGCGCTGGCTCCCGACTCTCAATTGGCGATCCGGCAGCGAGCCCGTGCCGGGCCTGCGGAAGGACAAGACGCTTACGTCAGTTTGGAAGGTTCCGGCATCTTTCTTCCTGTCGAGGACTGGGACCGTGACGACTATTATTTCCGTGGCCTGGTGCGCGGCGTGGCTGCCTTCGACGGTTGGCTGGGACAATCCGGGTGGAACGTAAGGGTTGGCGTGATGCAGTTCGGTGACGAGAGCGCAGACTTGGACGTTTTCGTGACGGAGCGCGTATGGGACGGCGATGAACCGCCTCGGGTCGGTCAGGATATAGAGGGCCGTCTGGTTGCAGAGCCGGCTATGGTGTGCCGTGTAACCTAAATGTCGCGAATGGAATGCACGGCATGAGAAAATCCATACCATCAGTCACTAAGAGGAAACTAATCCAGGAAAGTCAGTCTACTTGTCCTTTCTGTGGCGAGGACGATGTTTCTACAGGGCAATTTCACCACATTACGCCAGTAGCAGAAGGCGGCAAGAATTCATTGCAGAACCTGATATACTTGTGTGCAAATTGCCACTCCAAAGTAACTCAAGGGCAAATTTCACTGGATGAAGTTGTAAGGATAAAGGAGGTGCTTACCAAAGGTGGGCATCCGTACGCGGACAACAGGGTTGGGAGTAATGTCATCCATGCGGACTTCACCAAGGGAACCAACAAGGGGGTAGTTGCAAACAAGATTGAAACAGTGGAGATAAAGACGACGCGAAAGTCGGTGAAAGTTAGTCCGCCGGTAGGATCGATTGGTTCCAGCCTGTCGCACAAAAATTATGTTAAGCACCTTATTGACAGATATCACGAGTTCAAAAAAATAGAAGTTGGCCAAGGAGGAATGAAATACGCAGTATTTTACCAACAGATAAAACGGCGGTTTGGTGCGAAATGGGACATGATACCGTTGCAATCATTTGATGCATTAGTGCATTTTATCCAATCAAGAATAGATAAAACGAAACACGGAAGGATCCGGAAAGCACACGGTAAGAAGAGCTATTCAGAGTTCGAAGAATATCTCAACAAGTATTGAGGATACGAAGATTGCTGAGTGTGCTCCATAGTCTCATTGGTGAACATCGCCGCGGTAATCAACTTTCCTGCCTTTTCTTCCGCCGGGATAGGGTTGGCATCGGCAAGATGCGCGTAGTCGGCAGTCCTGCGCCGGCGCCGATGGGCAAGCAACTTACCGACCTACGACAGTCCTTGACCCAATATGATCGCCTGACTTGCAGCGGTGTGGCGTCTAAGTTGCACAAGACATACGCGTAATTCCCACGCCTCCCACGCCGTGTGATGGGTGGCGAGAGCCTCCACGTCACCGGCCCCCCGCTAGCTTGGACATCGACGTGCGACCAGGACCAATCGCTATGCCCACCTCGATGACGCGACGCTCAGCGAGACGCCCGAGCGCGTGGCACAGGCCATCGGCAGGAAACTGCAGGGGATGCAGCAGGGCAAGGCAGTCGTGACGGCGCGTCGCTTCCGAATCCGGCTACCGCGGCGGATTGGGAAGAATCGGCGCATAGAAGAAGTCGAGGTCTTCGTCCATTTCTTCCAACGCGGATCCGCGCCGCTCGGCGAGCTCTTCGAATACTCCCTTTCGAATCGCCCTTTCCTGAGCACCGAAGATATCCAGTTTGTCTAAACCATAGGCTACGAACGCCGCACCCAAACCGGTCAAAATGCCCAGAAGAACCGAAGCTACTAAGCCGGCATACGGTATCATCAAGGAGCGCAGCAGTTCTTCCGCTGCCTGCTCCGCAGCTAACCCCATGCAAATTATCACGCATCCCGACAAAATCTTCGTCGACTCGTGAGCGGCCTCAGAAAATGACATGTTCTCCGGCGGAAACAGAAGCAACAGGATAGCCTTCCGTAGGGAATGGATCGATTCCCTAATCAATCGTCCAGTTCGTCTTGCAATGCCCTTTACCGCCTTGAGAATTACTTCCATGATCAGGGAGAGAAAGCCGGAAATCAGCCCTTCGCCAAAAGCCGACAACACATCCTTCCATTTGTCTTTCACCCGGCGCAGGATTCGACGCGCACGGCGTTCTAAAACTACCCAGAAACTCTCGTCCGATGCTCGCCAGCCTTGTCGATAGATGTCCTTGGCTTCTTCGAACAAAGCCACAGTCAACTCCTGTAGCACTACCCCCAACGCCTGTTGCAAGCCCATCCGAACACCAGATGAAACGCCTTCACGACCGACGAATTTCGCTTTGTCCCACGGCGTGGCGTGGTGATCCGCAACGGCCTCCCGCGACCTTGTTTTCGAATGCCGAGTGCGACGTCCATCTATGCGTTCGTGGTTCTGTCGCTCAAAATCAGGCAGTGGCTTGCTTCCTTTCGCTCGGTTCGTGGGCAGATCCACTGGCGCAAGGTTGCACACATCTTTTGCAAAGTCTCTCTTACGATCATCATTCAACCACCAACCGTCGGTCTCGTGAAAATCCTTCATCGAAGTAATGTGATCTGCTTCAGGTCGCTCCATCGGCTTGCCCGTGTAGGCATCGGTTTCACTGCTATGCCGGACCGTTCGCATGCTTTTCTTCGCTTCAGTGCTTTCATAATCTTGACGGCGATATTCGACAGTGTCTGCAAATTCTCTTGTAACCACTCGTCCGACGCCGAACTGATCGTCAATGTTCTGAATCACCAACTGCATTGCAGATTCCAGTATTTCATCGATGTGGCGATTCCTTAATTTTCCCTGAATTTCTGCGAGTAGTGCGTCAACTTGGGCATCATTTACTACGATGTCAGTCTCCAGACTGTAGTAGGCCTGCTGGTCTGCTCTTTCCTTGTTGAGCCGATCCTGGTCAAGTTCCGACCCTGTATGCTGCCTCACCAATTCGGCATCGCCAATCGGCGTGCTTCCGCTTCCTGCCCGCTTGTCCCGAAGTACGGCTTGGCGAGCCCTGAAGCGTTCGCTTCGGTCTGACATCGGTCGCCTCCTTGGAAGATGTCAACGAAACTGGACACTCAATAACATTCGTCACTCAGTTTTCTTCATGCGTTCTTTCCACGCTGCCAAGTAAGCTCTCTCGCCCGGATGTATTTTCCCATCCGCCTTCATGGTTATCTGAATGATGTCATCGAATACGCTTCGGTCAAAAGCGGGGTTATTTTCAATCTGTCGCATGTACTCCATTGACTCGTTGAACTTCGGCGGGTGCCTGCGGAGTCGCTCGATCTGATCCTTGACCCGTTGGGGAAGCGCCGAGCGGGTTACGCCAAGGAGAAACTCTTCTATTTCCTGTTCCTCCGATTCCGCGATTTCGCCATCTGCGTAGGCCACGCCGAATCCCACTGCGACCAGCGCGACCAGAAATTCCTCGAACCGACCGTATTCCCGGAACTTGGTTGCCGCCTTTTTCAATTTATCCCTCGCTGCCTGAGTTTGAGCCGTAGCCTTGGCTGCCGCCTTCTTGTATCTTCTCACTTCCTCACTGTTATCGGTGGCCGCCGCGCCGACGGTTGCTCCGGCGCCAAGGAGCACGACTCCAGTTAGGAGTAACCAAACGAAGACGGGTACGGGCATTGAAATTACCTTCTAATTTACGGTCATGTGATAGGCAGTGGACCTTTACCTAACTGACGGTTTCTGCACCTGCCCAACCTGTGTTCTCTATGAAAGGAATCTTGTAAGGGAACTCCCTCAATGGCAGACGTCTCAATGTATCCGGTTTCCGGAGTTCGATCAACGTGGTCAACCTCTTCAGGATTACCACGAGCCCATCACTGCAAGCGTCATCAGCCTCGCTGTCGACCGCCGGAGCCAATCCCTTCCGGTTCACGGCGAAGATGCAGTACAGCTGCTCAGCGACGGTGCGACCTTGGCCCTTCGTTCACCTGAAACGGTTCAGTAGGGACACCCCAATCAGCTCACCGATCGAAGCTGCTCGCCAGAAGGACAGACGCTACAACTACGGTCGCGAGCACGGCAAGGACTTCTATAGGGTGTGGTGGTACCTTGCTATTGCCGGTGTTGGCGGTTCCATCTAGCAGGGTGCTGAAAAACTCCTTGCCTTTGATTTTGTGACGTGATTCTCTGGGTCTGTTGACCAAGGGGGAACGGATGCGGGGCGTGGACCAGACGAACGGCAGCCTGTTCAGTTACGTGAGCCTGGAGGACCGTGTCCCGGCGGATCATCCGCTACGGGTGATCCGCAGTGTGGTGAACGATGTTCTGTGCGGGCTGTCGGGCGAGTTCGAGAAGCTGTATTCGCGTACCGGTCGACCGTCGATCCCGCCGGAGAAGCTGTTGAGGGCATTGCTGCTGCAGGCGTTCTACACGATCCGTTCGGAACGCCAGTTGATGGAACAGCTGGACTTCAACCTCCTGTTCCGCTGGTTTGTCGGGCTGGCGATCGACGATGAGGTGTGGGACGCCAGCGTGTTCTGCAAGAACCGGGACCGGTTTCTGGAGGCAGGGGTGTCGGCGCAACTGCTGAGCGGGGTGGTACAACACGAGAAGGTGCGCCGCCTGCTCAGCCGCGACCACTTTTCGGTGGACGGCACCCTGATCGACGCCTGGGCCTCGATGAAGTCGTTCCGACCCAAGGGGGAGAGCGATGGTGACGGCCCCCCGGGGCCGGGCCGCAATGCCGAGCGGACGTTCCGCGGTGAGAAGCGCCGCAACGCGACCCATGCCAGTGCGACGGACCCAGACGTACGCCTCTACCGCAAGGGCAACGGCAAGGAGAGCCGGCTCTGCTACCTGGGCCACGCCTTGATGGAGCACCGGCATGGCCTGGTGGTGGACGGCGGTGTGACCCTGGCCACCGGCACGGCGGAGCGCACCGCGGCGCTGGCGATGGTGGCACGACATCGGCCGGGCCGGCGGCGCATCACGCTCGCCGACGACAAGGGCTTCGACGTGGCCAGCTTCGTCGACGATCTGCGCGCCCGTCGCGTTACCCCGCACCTTGCGGTCGACGGTCATGTCACCAGGACCGGCAAGCGGCGCCGGACCCGGATCGACGGACGCACCCTGCAGCATGCGGGCTACCGGACGAGCCAGCGCATCCGCAAGCGGATCGAGGAGATCTTCGGTTGGGTCAAGGTCCAGGGCGGTCAGCGACAGACCCGGTTCCGGGGGCGCCGCCGGGTCGAGGCATCGTTTGTCTTGGCCCTGGCTGCCTGCAATCTCGTCCGATTGCCCCGATTGCTGGCGGCGACTCCACCATGATATGGGATCATCCATGCGCCCTGATCGGCACCTGGCGGATCGTTGAGGCCGATCTGTGGGATCGCGAGTACCTCGATCTCGTCGAACCCGCCTACATGACCTTTGAAGACCATGGACACGGCAGATTTGCCTTCGGAGCCGTGCAGGGAAGCCTCAACTGCGAGTACTCCCGGCGCATCATCTTCTTTACCTGGCAGGGATTTGACGAAATGGACGAGGTCCGCGGCGACGGATCAGCGGAACTGGAGAATGACGGCTTCCTCGACATCGAACTCCGCTTCCATGCTGGCGACCAGGCGACCCTGAAAGCATGAAAATGGTGAGTTTTTCAGCACCCTGCTAGCGCTGTTCGGACAGACGTTCCTCAAGCAGCGTCTCAATTCGCGTGAGGCGGTCAGACATGCCTGCGATTTCACGTGACAGCCGGGTTTCAGCGGCATCAATGCGGTCACGATTGGCTTCGATCGCAGTGCGGAGACCGGCACGTTGCTGGCTCGCTTCGACCATGAACCAGCCGAATACGACGGTGATGAGCATGAAACCGAGACCAGTCGCGGTCGCGAGGATGCCGACAGATGATGGGTCATTGCGCCGCGGAATTGCCTGAACAATTGCTCGCGCCATCGCGGCTGCGTGTTGTTGGTCAATGCCGTCCGCCTCAAGGTCGTGAGCCGTGTTCTGGATGTCGGTCGTGGCCATAGACGAATTCTACCAGTTAAGAGGGAAAGGGAAACTTGGCATCACCGCAGGCTGGCAACCGGCAGAACCGCCTTATCGGCCGAGGGGCGGGGTAGCGTTGTTGCAACTGCCGCGCCCGTGTCGACACCGACTGGGCGGACGTCTGTTCTCACGATTAACTGCCCCGGTACCCGGACCGGCGGGTTCCTGGCGCTCTTTGTGCTTGATCTCCACCTGAGCGTGTACCTCCCGAGCCCGTATCTTAATGCCCACATGCCCAAACGTTGCATCGTGCATTGAAAGCTCCAACCACTATACGCGTACGTACTGGGCGAGATTGGCACTGTTTTTCCTTACGTAACGTAGCTGCGAAAATTGGTTGTGTGTGACCATATAGCGGAACTGCCTTCCTAACCGTCGCCGCTCCCCGTGTGTCAGTACTCTCCATGCCTGCTGGCCGATCAGCGATTCCAAATCCGTGGGCGTCCCGACGGTCAGTCGGGCAGCCGCACGCGTTATCAAGCTCCTTTGGGCTGCGGTCATCCTAATTTCCTTAAGAGGACTTGGCATTTCAATGCCAGATAAGTTGGGGCTGGTTGTCTGTAGTTTCAACTTCGGCAATGCCTATAGGAGTTTCAACCGGGTCGGCGGCGGCAAGGAAACGCGGGTGCTTGTCGTATAGATACCCGTACATGCGTCTTCTGGAACGTTAAATTACATCTTTATTCTCATGTGCTTAATGTGACGGCGTAGCGGAAGGAGAAAATGCTCCGCCGCGCGAGCACCCCACACCAAGGCGGTCGGGCACGAGCGGACTACGCGGCGTCGCTTCCTCGCATCAGCATCTCGATTCGGTCGGCAATCCGCTGGGCGGGCTCCCGGAGTTGCGCAATCGTCCAGTCGGCCGCGTAGCCCTCGGTGACATCGCTCGGCCGGGCGTGGTTGACTAGCCGCTTGGTCAGCGAGGGATGCAGCATCAGGTCGCGCTCCGCGACGGTGATGAAGCAGTTCCGAAACCCGTGAAACCAGAACTTGGCCCCGCCGGCGTTGCTGATCCGGTCATAGAGATGGTGCGGATCCTGCACGTGACCGGTGGCGCTGCTTGCCGACGGAAAGACCCACTCGCGACGGTTGGGCGGCAGGCCGGAGCCAGCGGCGCGGCGGCGCTTGAGAATGGCCTCCAACTGCCGTGTGACGGGAAGTTCTAGGGGGACGCCGGTCTTGGTTTCCTCGACCAGGAACCTGCGCGCCTCAAGGTCAACGCGTTCCCAGCGGAGCGTCAGTACCTCGTCCCGGCGCATCCCGGTATAGAGACCAAACCACAGGGTGTCCCGGATTGCCCCATTGTGCACCTCGGCCTCGATGCCGGCCCGCCAGCACGGGAGAACCTCGGCCGGCGTGGCGATCTTCCGGCGCACCTTGCGGTGGAACTTCCCGCCGCCGGCCAGCCACAGGTTGACCGGGTTGCGGAGGCCGTCGATATCGACACAGGGTCGGCGATAGACCGAGCGCAGCAGGGACATCGCCCGGTTGGCGGGCGACCAGCCATGGTCGGTGGTGATCCGGTTGAAGCGGGCCTCGACATCACGGCGCGTGATGGCGTCAAGGGGGCGGGGGAGCCAGTCGCCGAGGTAGCGGTTGGCCTCGTAGCGGTAGAGCTCGTTGGTGCGCGGCGACCGGTTGGGGTTGGCCGCCATGTAGTCTCCGAACGCGCCCCCGACGGTGGGCATGCCGCGGGCCTTGGCGCGCGCGGCCGCGGGATCACCGCCGCCGGCGACCTTGCCGAGGTAGTTCTGGGCCTGCCGCCGCGCCTGCTGGGGCGTGACCGGCCCGAACCGGCCAAGCACCACCCGCTTGTTGGCGGCCTTGCGGCCGCCGTCGCCGTCGCGGTAGTTGACGATGAAGGATTTGGCGCCCGAGGGGTGGATTCGGACGCCAAAGCCGGTGAGCTTGTCGTCCCAGGCGATCCATGGCCGCTCGGCCGGTTCGAAGGCTTCGATGATCCGCTTGGTCAGCGTTGCCCGCACCCTGGCGGTGCGTTTTCCAGTGCTCGTTTGCATGCCGGCAGGATGCCGGCGTCGGACGCTAGAGTCAACACCAGAGTCAACACCAGGAATGTTATTCCAGACCACATGAGGCATGACATGTCCACGAACGGTCCAAATGAATGTAGGAAAAACCCTTTATCTATCTTACTATAGGGCACATATGGTGAAACCATCAAACTTATGGCGAAATTACATCGCGAGACTCATAACCTGAAGGTCGTAGGTTCAAATCCTACCCCCGCAACCACCGAGACCGACATCTTCGGCACGCGAGCGCCCGCCTGGCGCCGCCTGTCCCCGGCGCTGGTCCATTTGAGGATCGTGCCGAGGTCGCCGACCAGCTTCGCGTCGGTCTCGCCCCAGGCGACGCCGGGCGTCAGCACGATGCGCTCGATCAGCCCCCGAATCGCCGCCGCGGCCTCATCGCGCTCGCCGGGGTTGTTGAGCGCCACCGCCAGGCGCGCCACCTTCCGGCGGTAGATGTCCGCGACGTTCGGGTGGACGTCGGGAACGGCGGCAGGCGCCGCGGCCAGCCGGGCTTCCAGTTCGTCCTGGCGTGCCTCGAGGTCACGCAGTCGGTCCACCATGCCCCGCACGTACCCGCCGTCCTCGATCACATCAATCATCGCCTTCATCTTCTTCTTCACTGCTGCCAGCTCCTGGCGGTCAGCCTCGCCGGAAGCGCGTCGTTCCCGGTTGAGCCGGTTCGTCTCCTCCGCCCAGGCGCGCATGGCCTCGGCCGCCGCCTCGGGTGCCATCAGCTTCTCCTTCAGCCCGGCTAGCACCCGCCCCTCGAGTACGGTCCGTCGGATCCCGCGCCCGTTGGCACAGCTCCCGTTCATGACGTGGTTCGAGCAGCCGTACCGGTCCTGGCCCCGCATCGAGTAGGGACCGCCACAGACCCCGCACTCCAGCAATCCCGAGAGCAGGTGGCGGGGACGGTGGGTGCCGTTCAGCCGGTTGGCGTGGGCCTGCCTCACCGCCGCGATGACCGTCGCGTGCTTCTCGGCGAGTTCCCCCTGCCGGTCTTTCACCGTCTGCCAGAGCACATCGTCGACGATCCGAAGTTCCGGCACGTCCGTGACGATCCATTGTTCCGGCGGGTTGAGCCGCGACACCCGTTTCCCGGTTTCGGGGTTCTTGACGTAGCGGAGCCGGTTCCAGACCAGCCGGCCGATGTAGAGTTCATTGTTGACGAGCCCGGTGCCGCGCTTCGCGTGGCCCCGGATGGTGGAGTCGTTCCAGAGCCTGCTTGACGGACCGGGTACGCTCTCGTCGTTGAGGCGCTGCGCGATCGCGCGGGGGCTCACCCCGGCGGCGAAGTCGCGGAACACCCGGCGCACCACGGCGGCCTCCTTCTCGTTGACGGTGCGCTCGCCCCGGACCGGCTCGCCCGCGTCGTCCGTGGTCTTCACCACGTCGTAGCCGTAGCAGAGCCCGCCGCCGGAGCGGCCCTGCTCGACGCGGCCCCGGAGCCCGCGGTGCGTCTTCGCTGCGAGATCCTTGAGGAAGAGCGCGTTCATCGTGCCCTTGAGCCCGACGTGGAGTTCGCTGATCTCGCCCTCGGCCAGCGTCACGATCATCACGCCCGCGAACTGAAGGTGCTTGAACAGCGCCGCCACGTCCGCCTGGTCGCGGCTCACGCGGTCGAGCGCCTCCGCCACCACAACGTCGAAGGCCCCCCGGCGCGCGTCCTCGAGCAATGTCTGGATGCCCGGGCGGAGGATCATGCTGTCGCCCGAGACCGCCGCGTCCCGGTACCCGCCTGCGATGGTCCAGCCTGACTGCTCCACGTGCTCGCGGCACACTCGGAACTGGTCATCGATCGAGGCGGCGCTCTGCAGGTCGGAGGAATAGCGGGCATAGAGGGCGGCGCGGGTCATGGGGTCACTCCGGTCGGGTCTGCGGTTCTCGGGCCTCTTCGGTCGGCTGATTGTCGTTGGCGGCATGTGGCTGCCAAAACTGCTCGCGGGCGACCTGGCGCCCGAGCAGCCGGGCGAGGGTCAGGACGGCGGACTGTACACGGGCCTCCGCTCCATCGCTGTGGTTGGCGGCAACTCCGGCCGCCGGTCGTTCCGGTTGGTTTCCGTCGTGCATCCTGCCCCTTCCCGCAAACTGGTGTGTCACGGGATATGGTGTGCGCGAGAAAATCCAGTATGTCAAGTCGGTTTGTATGCATTATCAAGAAGTTAGTCATACTGTGGGGGTCTCTGTCGACGTAATGAGGCGTCATGGCTACGAATGGCGAATCGAAAGAAGATTCCCTACACCCACGCGCGGGCCGTAATGGTCAAGGGATGGTCTGCCAGCAGGCGGTCCGGCGTACGCAACTGTTGGCTCTCTTCCTGCGCCTGGACCCGCAGCAATTCGTCGCACAGGTCGCGGTGATGGAGCGGGATGTCGAGCGCCCGCGCCACCAGCCGCTTGGTCATGGGCACGAACATCACTTCGCCCGCCACATGGCCCACGGACCCGTGACGACCAACCCTCGCCCCCGAAGAGGCGCGCCATGGCCCTGCTCTCCGAAGCCAAGTCAGGTCGCGACCCGGCTGCGCAGCGCGACGCCGGCAATGGCTGCGGTTCTTTCTGGCACCGGAGAACGAAACGTTTCTATGCAGAATTTTTCGGGTCAGGGGTATCTTCGGCGATCGAACCGGGTCTTTAGTGACGTCCTCGCAAGTTTCGCGCCGCCGTCGCAGGGGTCCTGGCTCCGTGTCTGGGGAGAATCAACGCTATGGTAGCGCATCCATTTAGATGGCTCCTGGTCTTGCTCTTGGTGTCGTTTGCCTATGCGTGGCCGGTTTGGCTGCACCAAGGACTGAGTGACCGGCTCACCTCGCTCGCGACCAGCATTCAGAAGCAAGGCAGCCGTCTCGATTCCATCCCGGCGCTGGTTGACAAGGTTGCGGCCCTTGAGTCCGTGGTCCTCACACAGCGCGAAATGCTGGTCCAGATGCCGGACCAGTGGAATACACAGATGGAGGCGCTTGAGAACCGGCTATCGACCAGCATTCAGGAGCAGGGTAGCCGTCTCGATCCCATCCCGGCGCTGGTTGACAAGGTTGCGGCCCTTGAATCCGCGGTCTCCGCGCAACGCGGAATGCTGGATCACGCTCTCGGTCATGGTGTTCCAGTTCGGATGTCGGATCAGTGGAATACACGGATGGAGGCGCTTGAGAACCGGTTATCGGAACCAGCGTCATGGCCCGCGCATGCGGGCGAAGCCACTGAGTTTCTGGCTGCGGTATCCACCTTGGTGTCGGAGTTGTCGCCGCTCGCTGAAGCGAGCTACTTTGCCCGTCTGGCCCGGTTGCGCTGGTCGGCCGTTGCCTTCGATGTTCTGCTTCGCGAACATGACGCTGACGAAGTACTATTCGACCAAGTCGAGCAATTGCGCGCCATTGCTGACGCAAAACCGCCAGACGTAGACGCGGCATTGGAAGCGGCACTTCGGGAGCGGGCTAAGGAAGTCCTGTCGGCCGCTGAAGAGTCGGCGTTTGATGCTGTCGTCGATAGGGCGCAGTCCTTCTTGGAGTCTTCAGACGCCCGACCGGGCAGTCCATGTGCCACTCCGCACGATGACTTGTCGCGGACCGTTGCCGAGCTTCAGGACACTTATGACGACCTCGGGGCTTACCTGGATCACGCGACGCGAAGCGACGACGTCGAGGCCCTTCGGGCAAGGCTCGGGCGCCGTTTGTCCCAACATGAAGCCCGAGACCGGGTCACTGCACTACGCAAACAATGGTGCCAAGCCAAAGAATTGGCGGGTACTCATGCTGACGCGTATGAGGCGGCGGCCAGCATGCTGTTGGGCGAGATCACGGGTGCCCGTGCCATGACCGCCCTGTCGGACCTAGAGCCGACCGCATACGACGGTCTGCTGGCCGCATACGACGGTCTGCTGACGGAGATCCGGGCCGCCGTCCACGAGGTGCAGGATGGGTTCAGGCGTGCGTACCAGCAATGGGCGCTGAACCGGATTGTCAAGTTTGTGGAGCGACATGAAGAGATCAGCGGACTGTCCCCCGGCTGGTTCGAGCAGCCATGGGAGGCAATCAAGAAAAAGCTGGGCGGCGTATGCGCCGACCCGTCGGATTGCCGGGCGCTCCGGGACGCCATGCTTCACCATCTCCTTCCGATCGATCACCTGTTGCTGGCTCCGCCGGTGCTCAAGCGCTATCAGCGTGCCTTTGACGCGGGGTGGACCGCTCTGGACGGCAATAAAGAGCAGATCTGTGTCGCGATTGCCGCCGCCATCGTGCCGAAACGGGCGCTCCGGGATGTCGGTGATGCTGCACCCGGTTCGGATGCTGCTCTGGACCACCAACTGCAAAGCGATGACCAATGCGCGTGATCGCGTGTGCCGGCTGGCTCTGCTTGGGTGCCCTGCTGGCCGGGGGGCCGCCCGGCGCGGCAGCTGCTGACATTCCGCTGACACCCCGGGAGCTGCAGTCGGCGCTTGCCGCCGCTTCGGGCCCCGGCGTGTGGTCCCGGCTCTATCCGTCCAGCACGGCACAGACGGTCGTTGCGCCCAGCGCCCAGCGGAACTACCGCGCCCGCTGGTTGTCCGCTTCGCTTGGCGACCGGATTCGCATTGCGCAGTTGATCGGCGAGGAGGGTGTTGCGCGCTATGCGGCCGGGCGGCAATTGAAGACGCTCCTCGGTCCTTTCGGACACCGCGCCCACATCGGGCCGGATTCGATCTTCTGGAATCCTGCGTCCGGAAAGGTACAGGTCCTGGAGGCAAAGGGCGGCTCGTCGGTGCTCAAGCGGACGTATCGCTCGCTTCAGGGGACGAACGTCAACGCCATTCGGTCAGCCGCCGGCGTGCTTGTTCACCGTGGCGCCAGCTGGCGCGAGAAACTTCAGGCAGCCAGGGTCATCAAGGCAGCGGGGCGCGGTCATCTTGAAACCGGCGTCGTCCAGACCAGCCATGTGCTGGGGACGCCACGGCCGCCAACCCAGGCAGGTCGTATGGATGCCGGCAATGTGGCGCGGGAGGCCCGGCAGCTGGAACGCCGACTGGTCCGGCAACATCCCAAGTTGCGTCTTGCCTTCGCAACCGCCGGGTCGCGGCACAGGGCAGCTCGACTTGCCTATCGCTCCGCGACATGGATGCCTCTCGACAGCTTTGCCCGCGGATCGGCTTCGGTTGGCATTGATGCTGTCGGGCGTTCGCGTCTCGCCGTTCGTGAGCTGGCGGGTTCACGCGCATCACAAGTCGGCAGGTTTGCCTCCCGGTGGGCGCTGCCCGTCGGTGTCGGTCTCGCTGGTGTCAGCCTGACGGTGGCCGTTTCGAAATATGCAAATGCGTCCATCAGTTCCCGGGAATTTCTGCGCGCAAGTGCAGATCCTGTGCTGTTCATCGTCTTCACTGGAGCTGGCGCCGTGATCGGCGGACTGGCTTCGCCCGGTATCGGGATCGTGCCTGGCGCGGTAACGGGAGCGCTGCTGGCGTTGCCGTTTCAAACTGGCATTGAATGGGTTACGGGCTGGTACTATCGGGATTTCAACAGGGCTCGGCAGAACGCTGTCGATCATGCGGTCGAAGTGATGTACTTCGGAAGTGACTCTTGGCCGGAACCGGCATGGCCAGGGCCTGCTCTATGACTTGACCCAACTGCTGCGCTTCGTCGCATCGGCTACATGGAGACACCGCCCTCTGCCGCCCTTGC
>JAPOZF010000636.1 GCA_026706165.1 Gemmatimonadota bacterium | reverse complement strand
CGCCGGCGCGCTCGCCGGAGCCGGCCCGCAGCTCCTCCTGCAGCAGCTGCAGCTGGATGTCGATGGCTCCGAGGGGATTGCGGACCTCGTGCGCGACCGAGGCGGCGAGGCGGCCGAGGGCCGCCATCCTGTCGCCGAGCAGGATCTCCCGCTCGCTGCGCCGCTCTCCTTCTTCCCGCCCGCCGGTTTCGCTCATTGACAGGTTTTCCGCCGCGGGATAGGGTTGCCGCGCGGCTCGGTTCAACAGGTTGAAAGGGTGGTCTTGGCTGACGATACGGAATCGGTACGGGCTCGCAAGCAGCGCATTCAGCAGATGTTCAACGCCATCGCCGGGCGCTACGACCTGCTCAACCACCTGCTGAGCGGCGGCGTCGACCTCTACTGGCGCCGCCGGGCCCTGGCTTCGGTGCGCCGCCGCGGCCCGGCCCGCGTCCTCGACCTCGCCACCGGCACCGGGGATTTCGCGCGCGCCGCCGGCCGTCTGGACCCGGGGCGGGTCGTCGGGGTGGACGTCGCCATCGACATGGTCCGCATCGCCCGCGCCAAGCTCGGGGACCCCGCGATCGGCCGGGGTCCCGACCTGATGGCAGGGGACGCGGAGATGCTGCCCTTCCGCGACCGCAGCTTCGACCTCGTCACCGTCGCCTTCGGGGCGCGCAACTTCGGCAGCCTCGGCGCCGGCCTCGCCGAGGCGGAGCGCGTCCTCAGATCCGGAGGGGAGGTGATCGTCCTCGAGTTCACCGAACCGACCCTGCCGGGGTTCCGCCAGCTCTACGGCTTCTACTTCCACCGCGTCCTGCCGCTCGTCGGGGGGCTGATCTCCGGAAACAGGGAGGCCTACTCCTACCTGCCGCGCTCGGTAGGCCGCTTCCCGCAGGGGAAGGAGTTCCTCGAGCTGATGGAAGCGGCCGGGTTCACCGGCACCAGGGCGACCCCCCTGACATTCGGTATCTGCGCCGTCTACGAGGGCCGCAAGTCCGATTGACCCATCCCCTCCCCGGGGATATACTCAAGCGGCCGGTTGCGGACCCTCCACCGGTCCCGCACCGGCTGCCGATCCCCCACTTTCGAACCGCGGCGGAAGCGCTCGCCGCCCTCACTCCCGACCGACAGAACCGATTTGAGCTTCGAGGCAGCAGTCGCCGCCGCCGGACTGGCAGAAATTCACCGCAAGGTCGTCGAGGGTGAGCGTCTGACCATCGACGACGGCGTCGGGCTGTACGCCTGCGACGACCTTCCCGTCCTCGCCTGGCTCGCCAACACGGTGCGCGAGCGCCTGCACGGCGAGGCCACCTACTACGTGCGCAACCAGCACGTCAACTACACCAACATCTGCAACAAGCTGTGCAAGTTCTGCTCCTTCTACGTGACCCCGAAGGACGAGCGCGGCTACGTCCTGCGGCCGGAGCAGGCCGCCGAACGGGTGCGGGAGTACGCCGACGCCCCGATCACCGAGATCCACATGGTCGGCGGGGTCAACCCCAAGCTGCCGTACGAGTACTACCTCGACCTGCTGCGGGCGATGAAGGAGGCGAGGCCGGAGGCGCACCTCAAGGCGTTCACGATGATCGAGCTGGCGCAGATCCAGCGCATCGCAAAGCGCCCTCTCGAAGAGGTGCTCGCCGACCTCAGGGAGGCCGGGCTCGAGTCGATACCGGGAGGGGGCGCCGAGGTCTTCAGCGACCGCGTCCACGAGGACCTCTTCTGGACCAAGTCCGACAGCGAGGACTGGCTGCGCATCGCCGCCGCCGCCCACCGGGCCGGGTTGCCGACCAACGCCACCATGCTCTACGGCCACGTCGAGAACCCCGGGGAGAAGGCCTACCACATGGCGCGTCTCCGCGACGTCCAGGAGGAGACCGGGGGGTTCCTCGCCTACATACCGCTCTCCTTCCATCCCGAGCGCACCGCCATCGACCACCTCCCGGGACCTTCGGGGGCCCTCGATCTCAAGGAGATCGCCGTCGGCCGCCTGATGCTCGACAACTTCCCGCACATCAAG
>JAPOZF010000292.1 GCA_026706165.1 Gemmatimonadota bacterium | reverse complement strand
TCCTCTTGCTCCACTTGGCGCCATCGCCGCTCCGGCTCTGCAACCGGTAGCCGAAGAACTGCCCTGGCCCCGCTTCCTCGCCGACCGGGATGAGCGGCTCGGTTATGGGCCGCGGATCGAAAACCGGGTCTCCGTCCGCATCGACAGCAGCATACCGCCACTGCCGCGACGCCCGCGGCGCCAGCCCCCCCTCCACGGCGAGATCGGCGAACCGCAAACCGCCGTCTTCGACTTGAAAGTGATCCAGCGGGTTGACGCGCTCGAACCAGTAGCGTCCGATCATGTCCCGCCGCTCAGCCAAAAGCCGGGTCAGCTCCTCGGTAGCCCCCGGATCGGAGTAGCGCCCCTGCTCGACCATGGAGAGGATCTCGTCGTCGCGGAAGGCCATGACGATCTTGGCGCCCCAGTATCCGTCCCGGTCGGTGCAGCGCTCGAACGCGGGGTTGGGATAGGTGGGCACCCATCCCCGGGGACTGAAGGTCTCGTTCTCGAAGTAGCCGATGGCGGGGTACTTCATCGGCAGCGGCTCTTCCCACCTCTTGCGGTAGAGCCCGAACGACACGAGCGACCGCAGGATCGTGCGCGGA
Source organism: Gemmatimonadota bacterium (assembly GCA_026706165.1). Next base: position 1,417 of record JAPOZF010000292.1, on the reverse strand, counting down.
TCCCAGACGTACTCGTTGCCGTACTTGGGCAGGTGGGGCATCCTGTTGTTGCTGCCGAGGGCGGAACCCATGTCGATCAGGTAGTGGCGGATGTAGCTGCGGCCATCCTCTCCGGTCACGTACATGTCGAGGGTATTGGCCGCCCGGCGGTCGGCGTCGTTGAGCCAGGAGCCGATCACGCGCAGGCCCCGCAGCTCGCGCCGGTGCTCGTGGTCGACCCGGTCGTTGGGGTCGTCTTTTCGCCGGCCGTCGTAGTTGAAGACGCCGACCGGCTTGCCCTCGAGGAATTCGCTGGCCATGCAGCGCAGGGTGCCGTCCGGCTGCGGGATGATGTTGTCGAGGATGCCCTGCAGATCCGCCTGCGTCATCGGCCGCTTGCCGCCGTCTCCGGTCGGCACCTTTGCCTTCGGGCCGATCCGCAGCAGCCCGGGGTGGAAGTAGACGACCGAGTTGCGCGGCACGTTGTACCCGGAGGAGTACAGCACCTTGGTGGCGATCACCTCCGCGGCCGAGCCCATCTCGTTGTTCCCTTCGGAGTCGAACTTGAGCAGGAAGTACCGCTTCGAGGCGTCCTTGATGGTGAAGCCGGCGGTGCCGCCTTCGAACTTGCCGGCGACGATCTCCCAGGGGCCGCTGTCGTCCGGTTCGGCGAAACCGGGTCCTGCGGCCAGCTCCTCGAGGGTCATCGGCCGCAGGAAGTGCCGGTTGGTGAACCAGGAGGAGTTGGGCACCTCGTCGAGGGCGTTGACGTTGTCGGCCTGGCGCGGGCCGGCGAAGCCAAGGAGGTTGCCGACCCTGCGGGCGGTCCACCCCAGGTCGAGCACTTTCCCGACCTGGTGAAAGAAGGTGTGGTCGGCGATGTCCCAGACCTGGTTCTCCTCGATCTCGACCGGCTCGGTGATATGCTTGTTGTCGGCGTCGAACCACTTGATCGGCTCGGTGGTCAACTCCGGGGCGGCCGTGGCTGCGCTGGGCAACAACAGACTCCAAGCCAACAGCGACGTCGCCATCGGGGCCATCATCAGAATTCCTTCTCCAGTGAAAGCCCGACCAATGCCCTCTCCTCCTCGCTGCGGGCGACGCGCAGCCCGAACAGGAAGGCGCGTTCCGTCCGCACGCTGATGCCGCCGCCGAAACTGTACTTGAACGCCGCCGGTTCGAGGTCGCCGTACTTTTCGAACACCTGCCCTTCGTCGACGAACAGGAAGGCGTTCCAGGTATCCCAGATCGGGTAGCGGTACTCCGCGCTGAACAGCAGACTGCCCTGGCCGCGGAAGAATCCTCGCTTGTACCCCCGCAAGCGCTGACCGCCTCCCAGGGTGTTCAGGTCGGAATAGGGAATGATGCTGTCGTCTCCGAGGGGACGCGCCTTGTCGAGCCTGGCCCGCAAGGCAAGAATCCGATTGCTGTAAAACAG
>JAPOZF010000380.1 GCA_026706165.1 Gemmatimonadota bacterium | reverse complement strand
ACTCGGGGCTATCTGGATATGAACCCGGATCTGGCCAGCTTCGTGGAGGCGGCCCGCGGGACGCAGGTTCAGGTGTTGGGCGGGATCTCGGACCTCTACGTCAGAGACTACACCGGCTCCAAGACGGGACGGGCCAGCCTGGAGATGATGCGCGCGGCGGCCCAGAGTTTCTGGGGGCAGGGCGTGAGCGGGCTGCACCTGTTCAACTTCGACTGCCATGCCAGCGGCATCCAGGGGCACAGTACCGTCAATTCCTTGATCGATACCTCCCGGCAGCCGCTTCTGAGTCCTGAAGAAAGGCAGATGCTGACGGAGATCGGCGATCCGGAGCTCATCTCGCGGAAGGACAAGCATTACTTCATCACCAGGGACATGGCGGGCCGGACGCCGGAGGAGGGGGGAGAGATGCAGCTTCCGGTCGATCTTGACGAGGACCAGGAGAAGATTCTTCGCCTTTTTGTGGGCGACGACATAGAAGCAGCGAGTAAGGATGGGGTCCTGGAATCGCTGAGCCTGGTGGTGAGTCTAAGCGCATACAGCCGGTGGGACGATGACCTGCGACTGGTGCTGAATGGGCGGAGGTTGCGGGGAGAGACGGGAAACGGGCGGTTGCGCTTCGAGAATGCGCCTGTCCGGCAGGGCTTCAATGAGCTGACGATCCGGCTGCGGCGACGGGGCGGGCGGGCCCCGATCAAGCCGGTGCGGGTTCAGGGGGTGGAGGTGTTCATTGATTACCGGATGTAGGAGCACCCCTTTTGGGTGCCCTCTTTATTCGGGAAATGGAAAGGGGGGACTGACGTCCCCCCTGGAAATCCCTCGCGGAGCCTGAAGCACGCCATTCCCGGCGACTAGAAAGTCGCCGGGAATGGGTCGCTCCGCTCCCTCGGCGACAGGAATGTCGCCGCTCCATGTCGCCGCTCCCTAGAAGTTGTCGCCGAAGGTGTAGCCGACCCGGACGTAGTAGTAGCCGCCGTTGAAGCCGAACGGCCCGAACTGCCCGTAGCGGTTGCCCACCCCGGCGAGGGCACCCGGATTCTCATCCGGATAGGTATTGAAGACGTTCTGCGCCCCGACCGACACCGTTACGTTCTTGATCGGGATGCCGAGTTCGACGTCGACCAGAGGCTTGCCGGCGTACAGCGGATACAGGGGCGAATTTGCCACGCCCATCGCCGCGCGCGCGTCCTCCCGATCCCAGTACGAACCGTAGTAGTGCAGCCGGGCCATCAGGGTCCAGTGGCTTGTGGTGTGGGTGGCACCGAAGTTCCAGCGAATCCGCGGCAACCCCCGGGTCAGCGACGTGACCCGGTCCGCGTCGAAGTGCTCCTGGCTGAACTCGGTCACTTCCGTGTCGGTGAAGTTGAAGACGCCGGTGAACGTGGTCCGCCCGCCGATGGCCAGCGGCGTCCAGGACGCGACGAGATCGACCCCCTGCGTGAGGGTCGAGAAGTCGTTCACGAAGAAGCGGAAGGCGGCGAGGTTGCCGGCTTCGGTAATCCCGTCGGCCAGCAGCGTCTCGACCTCGTCTTCCGAAAGGTTGTAGTTCCTCGTGATGGTCAGCCGGTCCGACACGTTGACGCGGAAATAGTCGGCGGTGAAGGTGAACGGCCCACCGGTGTCGACAACCGCCCCGAACGAATAGTTGATCGACTGTTCCGGCTGCAGGGGCACTCCACCCCGAAGCGCCGCAACCGGCGACGTGGACGGGATGGTGCCGTTGTTGATCAGGTCGTTCAGCGCGTAGTCGAACTCGGTCGTTACGTTCAGCACGTTCTGCTGACCCGGCGTCGGGGCGCGGAAGCCGCTGCTGACCGCGGCGCGCAGCGCGAAGATGTCGGTGAAGCCGTAGCGCCCCGACACCTTGCCGTTGATCGTCGTGCCGAAGCTGTCGTAGAAGTCCTCGACGCGCACCGCGCCACCCACGTTCCAGTCGTTGGCGCCGCCGTGCAGCTCGATATCGCCGTAAAACGCGTAGTTGGCGCGGTCCCAGGTGCCGGCGTTCTCGG
>JAPOZF010000421.1 GCA_026706165.1 Gemmatimonadota bacterium | reverse complement strand
CCCCCCACCCGGGCGGGTTCGACATGTACTACTCCCTCTGAGGCGCCGGCGGCCGGATTTCCCGTGGAGTCTGCGAGCGTTCTGGCAACCGCGGCCCGGGCCCCGGGGTTCGACGACCTGCGGGGGCACAGGCAGGACCAGGCCGCCTCGGGAATCGAGCGGCTGGGGGAAGCTGCCGCCGGCGCCGGCAGGGACGCCCTCGGTGAGTCCCTGGAAACCCCCGAGGCCAGGTTCTTCTTCTCCTTCCTTTTCGGAAACAGTCCCTACCTCGGACGGCTCCTCCTGCGCGACCTGGAGTTCACCGAGTCTCTGGTTGCCGAGACCCCGGAGGCGGTCACCCGGCGGCTGCGGAACGAGCTTGCCGCGGCGGACCCGGCCCTGGGCCGCGACCGGCTGATGGCTTTCCTGAGGTCCCGGCGCAGCCGCGTCGCCGTGGTCGCGGCGGTCTACGACTGCTTCGGCATCTGCGGCGTCATGGAGTGCGCGGAGCTGCTGTCCGACATGGCCGACCACGCCGTGCGCCTGGCGGTCTCCCACCTGCTGCTGGCCAGGGTCGAGCGCGGCGACCTCGAACCGCCGGAGGGGTGCGAGCCCGGGGCGCCGGACGGGAACTGGGGATACTTCGTCCTCGCCATGGGCAAGCACGGTTCCCGCGAGCTCAACTACTCCTCCGACATCGACCTCGTCGTCCTCTACGATCCCGCCTCGGTCCGCTACACCGGCAAAAAGAGTCCGGCAGACTGTTTCGTGCGGGTCACGCGCGACCTCGTGAGCATCCTCCAGTCCCGCACCGGCGACGGCTACGTCTTCCGCACCGACCTGCGGCTGCGCCCCGATCCTTCCTCCACCCCCACGGCCATCGCCGTCGACTTCGCCCTGGACTACTACCTCCGCTTCGGGCGCACCTGGGAGCGGACCGCCTTCATCAAGGCGCGTCCGGTCGCCGGAGACCTCGGCGCGGGAGCGGCCTTCCTCGAGCGGCTGTCGCCGTTCATCTGGGACGAGGGGCTCGACTTCACCTCGGTCGAGGAGATCCGCTCCATGAGCCAGCAGATCCACGACTTCCACGGCCACGGCGCGGTGACCGCCGCGGGCCACGACGTCAAGCTGGGGCGGGGCGGCATCCGCGAGATCGAGTTCTTCGTGCACATGCACCAGCTGGCGTACGGGGGGCGCAGCCCCCGCCTGCGGGGTCCGCGGCTGCTGGCCATGCTGGAGGTCCTCGACGGCGAACACCACGTCCTGCCGGCGGAGGCGGCCGCGTTGCGCGAGGCCTACCTGCTGCTGCGGCGCGTCGAGCACCGCCTGCAGATGGTCAACGACGACCAGACGCAGACGCTGCCGGAGTCGGCCGACGGATTGGAGCACGCCGCCGCCTTCATGGGTCTGGCCTCGGCCGGGCAGCTCGAAGGCCTGGTGGAGAAGGCCTGCGGCGAGGTCCACGATCTCTACCGCACCCGCTTCAACGTCCCGGAGAGCGAGCAGGACGTCACCGCGGTGATCCTGGACGGGCCGGAGGGAAAGGAGAATCGCGACGCCGTTGAAAAGCTCGAGGCCGCGGGGTTCGCGCGGGCGCAAACGGCCATAGACGTCTTCCGGGGATGGGCGGAGGGCCGCCACGCCTGGACCGCTTCGGAGCGGGCGCGCGCCATCGTCCGCGAGATCCTGCACGAGATCATCGAGGCCCTCGGCAGGACCCCGGACCCGGACCGCGCCCTGGCGCGCATGGACAAGTTCCTCGGGACGCTCCCGGAGGACGTCTCCCTGTTTTCCATGCTCAGGGCCAACACCTGGCTGCTCAACCTCGTCACCGCGGTCATGGGCAGCGCACCGCGCATCGCCGACACCCTCGGCGGCAACCCCCGGCTCCTGAAAGCCGTCCTCGAGCCTTCCTTCTTCCTGCCGATCCCGGACAGGCAGTCCCTGTCCGAAGAGCTGGGCGAGCGCCTGCACGGGGAGCGGGACCCGGAGAAGCGGCTGCGGCAGGTGGCCGGCTGGGCCGGGGACCGTCG
>JAPOZF010000089.1 GCA_026706165.1 Gemmatimonadota bacterium | reverse complement strand
CCCTGCGGCGGAACACGTTTGCGCGCGCGATCCAAGGCTCGAACGCCATCGAAGGTTACAACGCCACGATGGACGAGGCCATGGCGGCAGTGGAGGACGAGCCGCCCCTCGACGAGAGGACAGAAACGTGGCTCGCAATCCGGGGGTACAGGACTGCCATGACCTGCATCATGCAAGCCGCGGCCGACCCCTATTTCGAATTCAGCAAGCAGTTCCTGAAGAGCCTGCATTTCATGATGACCGAGTTCGATATGAACGCCTACCCAGGGACATGGCGTCCCGGCGCAGTCCAGGTCGTGAATCACGCTACTGGTGCGGTCGTCTACGACGCGCCGTACCCCGACTTGGTCGATTCTCTGGTAAGCGAATTAGTGGAATACCTGGACAGAGGGAGTCATCAGTCGGTTGTTGTCGCCGCTGCAATGGCTCACCTGAACGTGACGCTAATCCATCCCTTCAAGGACGGGAACGGCCGGATGGCGCGCGCTCTACAGACATTGGTGCTTGCGCGGGAGGGATTGGTTCACCCTCTCTTTTCAAGCATCGAGGAGTGGCTCGGGCGCAACACACAGGACTACTACAATGTGCTTGCCGAGGTTGGACAAGGCATATGGAATCCCTCGAACAATGCGCTGCCGTGGGTGCGGTTCTGCCTTAAAGCCCACTATCAGCAGGCCAATACGGTGATCCGCCGCCACGAGGAATACGAAGCCCTGTTCTCCAGCATCGAGATACTCGTGGAGCGTCAGGGGCTCAACGAGAGAATGACCGTCCCGCTCTTCAATGCCGCGCTGGGAATGCGGGTCACCAACGCCAGATATCAAAAGGAAACAGAGCAGAGCGCCCACGTTGCCGGACGCGATCTCAAGATCCTGACCGACCTCAAAATCCTGACCCCTCATGGCGAAAAAAGGGGCCGGTACTACACGGCCGGTCGAGAACTCACGGAAGCGAGAGCAAGGGCGAGACGCGACAAGACGGCCGTGGATCCCTACAGATTGCCGGAAGTCTCGGTTGACCCAGGACCCCGACTGCCAGGGATTTAACCAACCACCGCGCTGGCGGCTCCGGCGCGGGCGCCCTATGCTCGAATCCGAGGCCGTTCCGCTGGCGCGCGCGGCCCGAACCAGACGGGAAGGGCCATGAGCGAGAACCTGTTGGGCGCGGAGACCAGCCCCTACCTCTTGCAGCACCAGGACAACCCGGTGCATTGGCGCCCCTGGGGCCCAGAGGCGCTGGCGGAAGCCAAGGCCAACGACAAGCCTATCCTGCTTTCGGTCGGCTATTCCGCCTGCCACTGGTGCCACGTCATGGCCCACGAGAGCTTCGAGGACGAAGAGACGGCCCAGCTGATGAACCAGCTCTTCGTCAACATCAAGGTGGACCGCGAGGAGCGCCCCGACCTCGACACCATCTACCAGCGCGCGCTCGCGCTCATGGGCCAGCAGGGGGGCTGGCCGCTCACCATGTTCCTCACCCCCGATGCCGAGCCCTTCTGGGGTGGCACCTACTTCCCGCTCGAGCCCCGCTTCGGCCGCCCCGGCTTCAAGGACGTGCTGACCCTGATCGAGCGGACCTACCGGAACGACCGCGAAAAGGTGGACAAAAACAGAACAACGCTAGTCGAAGCGCTGCAGGGTCTCGCTCGCAGCAAGCCCGGTGACCCCGTCACTGAGGCACAAACAGAGAACATGGCCCGGTCTTTGCTGCGCGAGATCGATGGCCGCCACGGCGGCATCGGCGGGGCGCCAAAGTTCCCGCAATGTTCCATGCTGGAGCTGCTCTGGCGCAGCTACCTGCGTACCGGCTCGCAGCTGATGAAGACTGCGGTGGTGCTGAGCATGGAGCGCATGTGCCAGGGCGGCATCTACGACCACCTCGGCGGCGGCTTCGCCCGCTACTCCACTGACGAGCGCTGGCTCGCGCCCCATTTCGATAAGATGCTCTACGACAACGCCCAGCTACTCGATCTGCTCTGACATGTCTGGCAGGAGACCGGCGAGCCGCTCTTCGCC
>JAPOZF010000513.1 GCA_026706165.1 Gemmatimonadota bacterium | reverse complement strand
CCTCGAAGCTCGACCCGGTCGCCGCCCTCGGCTTCGAGTGAAGGCGATGCTGATCGACCTGAAAGGGATCGAGAAGGTCTACGAGATGGAGGCGGAGGACGTGCGCGCCCTGCGCGGCGTCGACCTAGAGATCGAAGGGGGAGAATACGCCGCCGTGATGGGTCCCTCCGGCTCGGGCAAGTCGACCCTGATGAACATCATCGGCTGTCTCGACACCCCGAGCGCCGGCACCTACCGCCTCAACGGCACGGACGTTTCGGAGATGAACCCCAACGAGCTGGCCGACGTGCGCAACCAGCAGATCGGCTTCGTCTTCCAGACCTTCAACCTGCTGCCCCGCTCCAGCGCCTTCCACAACGTCGAGCTTCCCCTGGTCTACGCCGGGGCGCGGAGGCGCCAGAGACGGGAAAGGGCCGAGGCGGCCCTCGAGCGCGTCGGCCTCGCCGACCGCATGGACCACCGGCCCGCCGAGCTGTCCGGGGGGCAGCGGCAGCGGGTGGCCATCGCCCGGGCGCTGGTCAACGAGCCGTCGCTGCTGCTCGCCGACGAGCCGACAGGCAACCTCGACAGCCGCACCGGGGAGGAGATCATGGGCCTCTTCGACCACCTGCACGCCGAGGGAAACACCGTCATCCTCGTCACCCACGAGCAGCATGTCGCCGGCCACGCGCGGCGCTCGATAGCCATCCTCGACGGTTTGGTGGCCTCCGACGAAAGGAGGGGCGGTCAGCCTGGAGACGGTTCCTGAGACCCGGCCCCGAGCTTTGCCATTACGAAGTCGACGATAGCGTCGCAGGTCTCGAACAGCTCGATGCGCAGCTCCTCGTCGTCGATCTCGAAGCCGAACTCCTCCTCCAGGCCGGCGATCAGCTCGAGCGAGGCGATCGACGAGGCGCCGCCGTCCCCGAACAGGGGCTCGCCGTCCGGAATTTCCTCCGGATCGATGTCGAGCCCGAGGGTGGCGGCGATCGTCCGCTTAACCCGCTTCCTCGTCTCTTCCCGTTCCGGCATTCTCCTGCTCCGGGTCCTGTGAAAAATGGGCCACGACGGTCTCGACCAGGCGGCCTTCCCCCGCCCTCGACAGGATCGCCGCGGCGGGGATGCCGAAGCGGTCTTCGAGACGGTGCAGGTTGCTGTCGATTTCCACGGCCGACATCTGGCGCGGGGTGATCCAGCTGCGCCCGTAGGCGGCGCGGATGTGCTTCTCCTTGTCGCTCATCGCCAGGGCGATGGTCGGCGCCTTCGCCAGTCCGCGCAGGCAGGCGATGGTGTCCGCGACGTACTCCTCGGGGTCGATGCTGTTGACCACCAGGACGACGGCGTCCGGCCTGGTGCCGAGCAGGAAGGCGAGAGAGGTAATGGTATGGGTCGACGGGTGCTCGATGGCGTAGGGGATCGTCCCCGACTGGCACCCCACCAGCATGATGTCCGGCTTCCTGAGGTGGGCGATCTCACGCATCCTGGCGTCGAGAAAGGGGGCGTACCACTGCAGCGGCAGCTCGAGCGGCGAGGCGTACCCTATCGGGAAGGAGAAGTCCATGCCGAAAAGGGCGGAGTGGTGTTCGGTTCCGACCTGCCCGACCGCGTACCCCGCCTTCTGCAGACGCCGCCGCAGGGCGAGCTGCAGGGTGAACTTCCCCTGCTGCGAGCTGGTGCCGAACACCCCCAGCACCGGGATGTCGACGGCGCCGTACCGGCTCGACCGGCGCAGCAGCGCCTCGACCTCGGCGTTGTCGACCCCCGGGTAGGCGATCTTCAGGTTGCGGCGCCGGGCCTCGGCGTGCAGGTCCCCGTACTTCGCCGGCAGGACCGGCAGGAAGCTGAAGACGTGCAGCCCCGCGGCAAGGGCGGCCCCGACCGACTCCCGCAGGACGTCCCGCCTGCCGATGCGGCCCAGCTCGTCGACGTACCCCAGGATCAGGGTATCGGCGCCGCCCAGGGCATCCCCGAGCTTCGGGCAGATGCGGATCCCGACCGGGGGCAGCCCGAGGGCCTCGCCGGCGTCCTTGCCCGCC
>JAPOZF010000381.1 GCA_026706165.1 Gemmatimonadota bacterium | reverse complement strand
GCGGGTGTTGACGCGGTTGACGTTCTGCCCCCCGGGACCGGGACTGGCGGTGAACAGGAAGCGCAGCTCCCGCTCGGGAATCGCGAGGCCGGAATGTATGCGGATGTCGTTCACGGAGCCCGACCGGGAAATTGACTCAGGCACCCTCGCCCGGTAGTTTTAGCGGCTCAACTCTTCTCTCAAGGGGATTCGAAAAATCGCAAAGTCCAGCCGCAAGGAGTTCACCGCCAAGCTCAAGCTGGAGGACATAGACTACAAGAAGCTCGACGTCCTTTCCAGATTCCTGAGTCCCAACGGCAAGATCGAAGCTGCGCGGAGAACCGGTGCGAACCGCAAGCAGCAGGCGCGTATCGTCCAGGCCATCAAGAGGGCCCGCTACCTCGGCCTGCTGCCGTACTCGATAAACGACACCCGGTAGTCAATCGCCGGAACCGGAAGCGGGGACCTGCCGCTTTCCGGGCCGGCCCGCGGAGACTCCGCCCTCAACGCCGCCGGCGCCGATTCGATGCCGCAAGCCGACATCGAAGGTGTTCGGCGGTTTTTGTTTGCCGGAACCATCGGCTGAGGGCGCCTCGGCAACGGAAAGGCGCCACTGAACACGGAGAGCTGACGTGGAAAAAATGTGGGACACCATCAAGAGAGGGCTCCACGACGGAGCCGAGCTGGCCGTCAACAAGGCCGAGGAGCTGACCCTGCTCGGCCGCGCCCGGCTCGACATTGCCGCCGCCAAGACCCGCCTTTCCCGGCTCAAGGCGGAACTGGGGAACGAGGTGTACAGCGGCGTGCAATCCGGCCGGATCCCCGCGCTCGACGACTCGGCGGTGCAGGAGCTCTGCGACCGGATCCGGTCCTGCGAAGCCGAGCTGTCGGAAAGGGAGGATGAGTTCGAGCGGCTCAGGGCCGGCGAGGAGGAGACCGGCGGCGAAGAAGCCTCGGAAGTCTGAAGCGCCTGAAATCTGCCGGATCGACCGGGCGCCTGGCCGCCTGACCTGCCCCTCACAACGCCTGGTTCGAGGCGGAAACCGGCACCTGCCCGATTTCCTCGAAATCCCCACAGCCCCACCTTCCCCGAATGAGCCCAGCGGCGTGATACACCGCATCACCCGAGACCACATCCAGTACCGCCTCGACAAGGAGCTGGCTCCGGTTGCCGCCATCGACAGCGGCGACACCGTCCTGTTCGAGACCTTCGACGCCCGCACCGGAACGATCCGCAGCGACGCCGACCTGCTCGACCGCCCCCACCCCGACGGCTCGAACCCGGCGACCGGACCGGTAGCGGTGCGCGGCGCCAGGCCCGGGGACAGCCTGTGCATTCACGTCGAGTCCATCGACCTGGCCGACCGCGGCTTCCTCGCGGTGAAGAAGGGGGAGGGTCTGCTCGCCCATCTCGCGGAGGAGTACGCAACGCGCATCGTCGAGGTGAAGGACGGAGTCGTCCGTCTCGGCGGCATCCGCTTTCCCGCTCACCCGATGGTCGGAGTCATCGGCACGGCCCCCGCCGGCGACGGCGTCCCCACCGCCTTCGCCGGACCCCACGGCGGCAACATGGACAACAAGTACGCCGCGGCGGGCAGCCGCATTCACCTGCCGGTCGCGGTCCCGGGAGCCGGGCTTGCGCTCGGGGACGTCCACGGCGCCATGGGAGACGGCGAGATCACCTTCATCGGGCTGGAGATCTGCGCCGAGGTGACGGTCGGGGTGGAGCTGCGCAAGGGGGTGCCGCTGCGGCGGCCGCTGATCGAGACGGACGATGCCTGGGTTACGACAGGCGATCACGAGGATCTGGGGGCCGCGGCGAGAATGGCGGCCGAAGAGATGGTCCTGCTCATGCAGGAGCGGATGGGCCTGAGCTTCGAGGATGCCTACATGCTGATGAGCGCGGCCGCGGACGTGCAGATCTGCCAGTGCTGCGAGCCCGGGGAGTTCCCGGTGACGACGCGTGCCGTCCTCAGCAAGCAGATCATGCCGTAGTCACCTGGGTTACCGCGTCCTGATGTCCCCCCTGATGTAGTCG
>JAPOZF010000548.1 GCA_026706165.1 Gemmatimonadota bacterium | reverse complement strand
CTCCACTCGATGTTCGACAAGATCGTCCTGGAGGGAGACGTGCCGGTGACCCTCGGCGTCGCCGGACTCGTCGCCCACACCGGCACCCTGACCGGCGACGACAAGTACCGCACCTGGATCGCCGACTACGTCGAGGCCTGGATGGACCGGATCGGGGAGAACGGGGGGATCATTCCCGACAACGTCGGCCTCGACGGCCGCATCGGCGGCAACCGCCAGGGGCAGTGGTGGGGCGGCTTCTACGGCTGGGCGGCCTCCGCCTCGTACCAGATGATGTTCAACGCCATGACCGTGGCCTCGACCTGCGCCCACCTGGTCACCGGCGACAAGGGGTACCTGGACCTGGTCCGCTCCCAGTTCGACATGCTGCTGGAGCGCGCGGTCGAGAAGGACGGGCGCGTGCTCATCCCCTACCGCCACAACGAGGAGGGCTGGGTCGGCCACGCGCCGATGGGCCACCAGCAGCCGATCCAGCTGTGGTTCGCCTCGCAGGAGGAGCGGGACTGGCAGCGCCTCGAGACGATCCGCCGAGGCGCGGAGGAGGAGTGGGGCAGGGTGCGCCAGAACGACCCGCGCGGCGGCGACGACCGCGCCTGGACCCGCTACCTCGCCGGCGACTGCCCCGGCTTCCCCGAGGAGGTGCTGCAGGCCAACTACCGGGAGATGATGCGGCGCATGGACCTGATCGAGAGCGACGACGCCGACCTCACCGACCTGTCGCAGACCGACGAGCGCCCCTGGCGGCAGCGCAACCCGGTGGTGACCGAGGCGCTGCAGCTGCTGACCACCGGCGGCCACCAGACCAACTACTGGGGCGGCCTCGCCCGCGGCCGCGTGCGCTACTTCGACCGCGGCCGGCGGCGCCCCGGCCTGCCCGACGACGTCGCCGCCCTGGTGTCGGCGGTGCGGCCCGACGGCATCGACCTCACCCTCGTCAACCTCAGCCCGCACCGCAGCCGCGAGCTCACCGTGCAGGCCGGCGCCTTCGGCGAGCACCGCTTCAGCACCGCCTCCGAAGTTGGGGATACGGCGGCGCCGGTGCCCGTCAACGGCAGGCATTTCGGCGTCGAGCTGCGGCCCGGCACCGAGATCGAGCTGCGGCTCGACATGGACCTGCACTGCCACCGGCCGAGCTGCGCCTTTCCCTGGCACGGCGGCTCCATCCCGTTCCGGTGAGGAGGCGCTGATCCTGGCCGCTCGCGCGCACGGCCGGGGAACCGCTGCTGTTCAAAGGGGAGGATTTCACCCGCACCCATATCGAGGCGGCGTAACCGGACGGGAAACTCCGTCTGCCGCCGTCCCCTCAGGGATCTCGACGTCGACGACGGCGCGGGCCTCCGGAGACAGGCGCGCCACCGTCCCGGGGCTGAGCCAGCGGCGCTGGTCGGTCTGCTGCGGGACGCTGCGGCGGCAGTAGTACCCGTGCATGCCCCAGCGCTTGCCGCCGCTGGCGTTGAACGTCCCCCCGTGCCAGAGGTGCCCGTTGAAGACCACCACGGTCCCGGCCGGCGCCCGCAGCTGCACCTGTTCGGGGTGGGCGTCGGTGGGGTCCTCCATCGCCTCGGACGGGGTCCTGCGGCTCAGGTGCGATCCCGGCACCACGCGGGTGGCGCCGTTCTCGGCGGTGAAGTCCGTCAGCATCCAGACCGAGTTGCAGACCTGGAACTCGCCCGGCTCGACCCCCTTTCCCCAGTCGGCGTGCAGGCCTTGCAGGCCCTGCCCCGGGTGGGAGGCCCGGGCGTTGAGCGAGGAGAGCCTGAGATCGCCGCCGATGACGTGCCGGACCGCGGCCAGCAGCCGGCGGTCGGTGACGCACTTCTCGAACAGCGGGTCCTTGTCGATCAGGTTGGCCAGACGGGTGGTCCCTTCCTCCTGGTGGACCTCCTTGCCCGCTTCCGCCCCCTCTTCTCCGGCGAGCTCCTCGAGGCGGGCGGCGAAAGCGGCCACCTCGCCCGGGGTGAGGAGGCCGGGAAGCGGCAGGTACCCCTGCGCGTCGAGGAAGTTCTTCTCCTCCTTCGAGAGC
>JAPOZF010000165.1 GCA_026706165.1 Gemmatimonadota bacterium | reverse complement strand
GGAGCGCTGGCTGGGGATGTGGATCGACTATCCGAACGCCGGGCCGATCGAGGTGGAGCAGAAGATCGCCCGCAAGGTCGAGGAGGCCCTGGCGACGGTGCCGCGGATACAGAGGATCCGCACCTCGAGCGAGCGCAACGGGTGCTGGACGAGCGTCGGCTTCCGCCAGGGGACCGACATGCGGGAGGCCTACAATCAGCTGCGCGACCGCGCCGACCGCTTGCTGCTCGAGCTGCCGGACGAGGTCGACCATATCCGTTTGCGGAACTGGGATCCGGACGACTGGCCGATCCTGTGGATGGGGATCTATCTCGACGGGGACTACGGGGATCCGCAGGAGCTCCTGGAGAAACATCTGCGCACGGAGCTGCAGCGCATCGACGGCGTCGGGCAGGTGGATCTCTGGGGGGGGCCGGGCAAGGAGGTTTTCATCTACACCGACCAGGAGAAGGTGAGGAGCCACCGGGTCGACCTCTACCGGGTCGGCACCCAGCTGGCCTCCCACAACTTCACCCTGCCCGCCGGGTACGTGCACGAGGGGGGCAGAAAGCTGCTGGTCCGCTCCCTTGCCCGCTTCGAGAGCGTCGAGGAGATACGCAAACACGTCGTCGATCCCGAGCACGGACTGCGGCTGCAGGACATCGCCGCGGTCGGCCTCGTGCCGCGTCCCAAGACCTGGTTCAACCGCATCAACGGCGTCGAGTCCCTCGGCTGCGAGGTCCTGCAGGCAGCCGAGGCCAACACCGTCGAGGTCGCCGAGGCGGTGCGCGCCAGGCTCGAGGAGCTCAAGGCCAGACCCCGGCTGGGCGGCTTCGACTACGAGATCTTCTGGGACATGGGCCGGCAGATAACCGAGTCGGTCGAGAACCTGCGCAACACCGGGCTCTGGGGGGGGCTGTTCGCGGCCGGGGTGCTGTTCCTTTTCCTGCGCGCCGTGCGCATGACCCTGATCATCACCCTGGCGATTCCCCTGGCCCTGATGATCTCGATTACCGCCATCTACTTCCTCGGGTGGACCCTGAACCTGATCACCATGATGGGGCTGATGCTCAGCCTCGGCCTCGTCGTCGACAACGCCATCGTCATCGTCGAGAACATCCAGCGCAAACGGGAAGAGGGGGTCGAGCCGCGGGAGGCATCCATCACCGGGGCCGGAGAGGTCGGCTTGGCGGTGACCATGGCGACGCTGACGACTGTGGTGGTCTTCCTGCCCCTGATCCTGATGAGCGACAGCATCGAGTTCTCGTTCTTCATGCTGCGGCTGGGAATGCCGGTTATCGTCGGGCTGCTGGCCTCCCTGTTCATCGCCCTCGCCATCATTCCCCTGGCGGCGCTGCGCATCTCCACCGGGGGGAAACGCCGCGATTCGCGGCTGATCGCCCGCAGCCGCGACGCCTACGTGCGCTGCCTGCGATGGGTGCTCGGCCACCGGATCGAGAGCACCATCCTCGTGCTGGCGGCGCTGGCGACCATCCAGATCCCGATGGAGGGGATGAAGCGGACGGACCGCTCGAGCGAGCACAGGAGCGACCTGTGGCTGGGGTTCGACATGCCGGAGGGGCAGACCCTGAAACAGGCGGACAAGTTCATCGCCAGTGTCGAGGACACCCTGATGAACCACAAGGCGAAGTACAACTTCCGCGCCCTGGAGACCTGGTCGCGCAACTCCCGGGGCCGCATCCACATGATCCTTCACGAGAAGGAGAACAACGCCTGGTATGAGGTCGCCTGGGACAACCTTCTGAAGTCCCTCGGGTGGCGGGAGTCGCCTTACCTCGAGTACGAGGAGATGGTGGAGGACATCAAGAAGCGGGTCGTCCTGCCGGCCGGGGTGCGGATGCGGATCAACTGGCGCCGCGGCGGCAGCGGCGAGGCGGCGGTCGCCATCAACCTCTACGGCGAGGACACCGAGGTCCTGCTCGGTCTTTCAGGAGAGGTCGAGCGCCGGCTGCGGCGCATCCCCGGGCTGCTGTCGGTGCAGACCGACATCGACCGCGGCAGTACCGAGTTGGAAGTGCGGCTCGA
>JAPOZF010000296.1 GCA_026706165.1 Gemmatimonadota bacterium | reverse complement strand
CGACCGGATGCCTCGCCTCCGACCGTCCCCTTCTCGACCACCACGACGTCCCCGCCCGCCCTGGCCAGGAACCAGGCCGAGCTCAGGCCGGAAACGCCGGCCCCGATGACGACTACGTCCGCGCTGTCGACAGCCATGATGCCATTCCAACGATCCGGTCGCCGGCGCCCCGCCTACCCCAGCACCTGGTTCGTCGGGCTGAACCACTTGGGCCAGTTCCCGCGCACCTGCTCGGTCTCTTCGTGGGGCCACATGATGTTCAGCGGCAGCGGCCGTACGGGCGGCCGGTAGGACATCGGGGGCACTTCAGAAATGTCGATGCCGGACTCTCCGGCAAGCAGAAGGGACAACTGCTCCCGGCAGCGCCGTCCCTGGCAGGGGCCCATCCCGGCCCTTGTCAGGCGCTTGACCTGGTCCGGGTCGACGGGGCCGTCCTTCACCTCGGTGCCCAGGCTCCGGCGGCTCATCTGCTCCGATCCCCATTCGAGGTACCGCGGCGGCTTCATGCCGATGAGGTCGGCACAGGTAACCTCCTCGCACTGGCACGCGAGGACGTCCGGACCGCCGGCGTTGACGAGGGACTGAAGCCACTTCCTCCAGCCGGTGTGAACTTCGGCCGGCGCCGCCGCGGCGCCCCCGGCCTGGATCTCAGACCTCCGGGCGAGGGCTTCCCCCTTGTCGATAGCCCCCAGCGACCCGGCAGCGGCGACTCCTGCCAGGCGGCCCTGGTTCCGTGCAATCTCCGGGTGCAGGATCATCCCGTCGTGGAATCCGGCCGCGTCCCCGGCCACGAACACGGAATCGACGCTGGTCCGCATCCAGTCGTCGCGGTCCGGCACGTACCCGCCGAGCCCGGACCTGAAGATGAGGTCGCAGTCGAGGAGGCCGGGAAGCTCCACGTTGGGCACCAGGCCGATGGCGAGGCACACGGTGTCTGCGGCGACGACCTTTTCTGAGCCGGCCACCGGCTCGTTGCCGCCGTCGATCCCGACCAGCACGACGGACTCGATTTCGCCGGCCTCGCCCGCGGCTTCCCTGACCGTGTGGGAGGTGTACAGTTCAACGCCTTCGTCCAGCAACCCCGCCATCAGGGCCTCGTCTCCGCGGACGGACGGGGACACGTCCACGACCGCGGCTACCTCGACGCCCCGGTCCAGCGCCATCCTTGCGGTGTTGAGCCCGAGGTTGCCGGAGCCCAGCACCACCATGCGCCTCGAGGCCAGGGCATGGTACCGGCTCATCAGCGACCAGGCGCCGTTGGCCCCGATTGCGCCGGCCAGGTTCGACCCGGCAAAGGACATGCCCAGGTCCCGGGAGCCGGCTGCCACGATGAGCCGCTCGTACTTCACCACCCACGACTGCCTGTCGTCGGCCAGTCCGAGCTGCGGGCCGTCGAGGACCCTGCTGGTTTCGGTATTGCGAAAGGCCCCCCACACACAGGTCCCGAGCCGGACGTCGACGCCGGCTTCCTCCGCCTCCGCCAGTGAGTCGTTGGCCGCCGCAACCCTCTCGAGCATGAGGGCCCTGTCGCGCAGCGATTCCAAGGCCCGTCGCCCGAAGAGCTGAGGTACGTCCAGCCCCACCATGGACGGGCCGACGGGGTTCTCGTCGATGAGCGTGACCTGCACTCCGGCCCGGGCCGCTTCGATGGCGGCGGCCGTCCCCGATACCCCGGCCCCCACGACCACCAATTGTTTGGATTCCATTCGAGATTCCCCGGTCGACCTGGAGGTCCTGTCCAGGGTCACATGAGCCCGGATTTACGGGGTGATTCCGGGCAGGGCGCCCTGCGCCGGTTTTCGCGGCGACGGGATCCGCTCCGGAAGGGCGCCGGCCAGGGCCTTGATGTAGTCGGCGCCGAATCCGCAGCAGGTGCCGATGACCTGGGCTCCCATTCCGACCCAGCGGGCGGCCTCCCGCGTCAACTCCTCCGCGGACTCATCGTTGACGACGCTGCTGTCCTGCCAGGTGTCGAGGTAATCCTCCCGGCCTGCGTCAGGATAGGCGGCAACCGGGCCGGACCATTGGTCG
>JAPOZF010000274.1 GCA_026706165.1 Gemmatimonadota bacterium | reverse complement strand
AGCCTGACGGCGGACCAGGCCGGCCCCGGCCCGGAGGCGATCCAGTACTTGGCGACGTCGGCCCCCTGCCTGCGGATGACGCGCTCCATCTCGGCGACGACCTCGATGCCGCGCATGCCGGGGCGGGCGGTCTTCACGAGGGTCTCGAAGCCGAGGTCGCTGAGCTCGGCGGCCCTGCGCATCATTTCCACCTCTTCGGGGGACTTGGCGCAGCGCAGCTCGGCGACGATGTCCCGTGGGGCGGCGAACTGTGTGCCGAGGCCGCCGGCCAGGGCCTGGTGGAACGGCTGCGGCATGTTGTCGATGCCGACAACCCCGACCTGCCTGTCGCCGAAGCCGCACTCTTCGAGGATCGCCAGGGTTTCGGAGGCGAAGCTCCCCGGGGCGCCCGGCTTGCGCGCGTCGACCGCCACGGCGTTGGGATCGACCGCGGCGACGAGGCGCACGTCGCGGAGCGGGGAGACCTCGAGGGCGAGGTCGCGCATGTAGGGCAGGCCGGCGAACATCAGCGCCGCCTCTCCCGCACGGGGGACGACCACGGCCGAGTCGACGATGCGGTCGCAGTCCGCCCACCCCGACAGGTAGGCGACGTGGCCTGTCTGCCCCCACATGTGCTCCATCGCCGGCGAGTAGACGAACAGCGCCCCGAGGTCCTCCTCTTCCAGGAACTGCTGCACCTTGCCGATGCGCCCGGCAATCGTTTCGCGGGATATGGCCATGGCTGTTTTCCCCTTGTCACGCCTGCCCGACGAGCCAGGGCAGACCTGGTGTTTGTCCGTTGCGGCGTTCGTTCAGCCGGTTCTCCGGGGCTCGCCGAACCTCTGCAATGCGCCCGGTGTGGAAAGCCAGGACACTACACGCGGGCGAATTTCTGGACGCGCTGCCCCCGGTCGCCGTCGCCGATCTCGGCGACGTAGATGCTGCCTTCGGCGTCGACGCAGAGGCCGTGGGGGGATTCCAGCACCCCCCCGGCGGAGCCGGAAAAGCGGCTGACGCACTCCCCCTCCGGGGTCCAGACGCCGGCGCGCCCGAAGCCGCCCTGCTCGACGACGTAGATCATGCCGTCCCCGGTGACCCAGACGTCGCCGGGCATGGTCAGGTCCGTCCACTGTTCGATGAAGGCCCCGTCGGGATCGAAGACCTGGATGCGGTCGTTCTCGCGGTCGCAGACGAGCACGCGCCCCTCGCGGTCGCAGCCGATGTTGTGGACGACGGCGAACTGCCCGGGGCCGGAGCCGGGCTCCCCCCAGGTGAGCAGGTGCTCTCCCTCCTTCGAGTACTTGTGGACGCAGCGGTTGGCGTACCCGTCCGAGACGAAGATCGAGCCGTCAGGACCGATCGCCACGCCGGTCGGCATGTTGAACTGCCGCCGGTGGTAGGTGACGCCGGCGACTCCTCGTTTGCCCCACTCCCGCTGCATTTCCCCGAGCAGGCTGTAGCGGCGCACGATGTGCTGCAGGGAATCGGTGAGGTAGACCTCGTCGTCGGGTCCGATGAAGATGCCGTGCGACTGACTGATCAGGTGCGGGGAGACCCCGAAGTCGCCGTATCCCCAGGAGGTGACGAAGCGGCCCTCCGGGTCGAAGACGATGATCGGGTGAATCCCGCGCGTGAAAATGAAGATGCGCCCCTTCGAATCGACGGCGGCGTCCGACACCTGCGCGGGAATCCAGCCTTCGGGGTACTTCGCCCAGCCGTCGACCAGCTCGTACCTGAAATCACCTTCTCCAAGCGCCATGCGAATCCTCCGTTCGTATTTGTATCTGTATGGGTTGCACCTCTCGGGCCTTTCGGACCGCGAGGGGGGCGACAGGGGGTGTTGCCTCCGGCGTTTTGTGAGATCCCGGGCGCTCCTGCCCCCGGCCCCGCCCCCCAACGTTCGTTGAGGCCCCCGGAGCGCCCTGCCCCTCCCCGCCTCCCCTCACGAAAACGCCTCCGACAACACCCCCTGCCGCGCCTTTCGGACCGCGAGGCGGGCGGCAGGGGGGCCGCCCGCGCCATCTTCTTATGGCGCGGCGGCTCCGTCCGCCCGGCGCC
>JAPOZF010000652.1 GCA_026706165.1 Gemmatimonadota bacterium | reverse complement strand
CCTTTGCGGTGGCGCACGGCCGCGCCGTGACCCAGGAGCAACGGGGGCCGCTGGAAACGGTGGTCTGCTACGCCATCCTGACCGGAGAGGTGGTATGGGCCCACGCCGACAGCACCCGGTATGAATCGACCCTGGCCGGCATCGGGCCGCGGGCGACGCCGACGATCGCCGGGGACCGCGTGTACACGATGGGGGCAACCGGAATTCTCAACTCCCTGGATCTCGAGACCGGAGGCCTGCGCTGGTCGCGCGACATCGTCGCCGACAACGAAGGCCAGGCCCCGATCTGGGGAATCAGCGCATCCCCACTGGTTCTCGACAGCCTCGTCGTCGTCAGCCCGGGGGGCGTCGAAGGCCGCTCCCTGGCAGCCTATCACGCCGACCGGGGGGATGTCGTCTGGACCGGAGGCCGGGCAAAGGCGGGGTACAGCTCACCGTCGCTGGCGCAGCTGGCAGGGCGCCGGCAGATCCTGGTCTTTGCCAGAAAAGCGGTGGTCTCGCACTCGCCGCTCGATGGCGAGGTGTTGTGGCAGCAGCCCTGGCCGGGCGGCACCGAGTGTGTCGCCCAGCCGGTCCCGCTTCCGGGCGACCGGGTCCTGGTGTCGAGCGGGTACGGCATCGGCTCGAGGCTGTACGACGTCGCCGCGGCTCCGGGCGGCGGGCTGAGCGCCTCCCTCAGGTGGGAGTCGCCGCGACTCAAGGCGAAGTTCACCAACGTCGTTTTCCACGACGGTTCCGTTTACGGACTGGACGACGGCGTTCTCGTCTGCCTCGACCCGGTTTCGGGCGAGCGGCGCTGGAAGAAGGGCCGCTACGGTCACGGCCAGCTCATCCTGGTGGAGGACCTGCTGCTGATCCAGGCCGAATCGGGGGAAGTCGTCCTCGTCGAAGCGAACCCGGAGCAGCATGTCGAACGGGCCCGCCTCGAGGCGCTGGGCTCGAAGACCTGGAACAACCCCGCACTTGCCGCACCCTACCTGCTGGTGCGCAACAACCAGGAGGCGGCCTGTTTCGAGCTTCCCCTGCGGGAAGGCGTCTAGTCCGGAATGGTCGGATCTCCCCGGTCCAATCGTTCTGTTCCGGAGCCCACAATCCGGTAAGTCGCTTCTGTCGTCCGAATTGCCGGTTCCTCTTCGGAGCGACTTCGAACTGACCTCCTGAGATCAAGGGAGCGGAGCAAATGAAGATCACCGCCATCGACGTACACGAAATCCAGCTGGAGTACGTCGACTGGATCGCCTACCAGCTGAACCACTATTACGGCCCCTCGCGGCGCACCGTCTACGAGGTGCAGACCGACGAGGGGCTGGTCGGCCTCGGCGAGAGCGGGCGCACGGAGCCGCGGGAAACCATCGACCAGTACATCGGCACCAACCCCTTCGACTGGATGGGAGACGAGACCTCCCTGGGCCTGGGCACGGCGATGTACGACCTGATGGGCAAGGCGGCCGGCGTCCCCGTCTACAAGCTGATCGGCCAGAAGTACCGCTCCTGGGTCCCGGTCGGAAGCTGGACGGTGTCGACGCACCCGGAGCGCATGGCCGAAGCGGTCGAACGGTACTCCCGCCAGGGATACACCTGGCTCAAGTACCACCTTTCACCGTTCGAGAACGTCTTCGACCAGACCGAGGCGATGCAGGAGGTGGCCCCGAAAGGATTCCGCATCCACTACGACTTCACCATGCACGGCACCGACGATCACATGCCCGACCTGCTCGAGCGACTGTCGGAATACGAAATCGCCGGCTGCTTCGAAGATCCGCTGCCCCCCGGTGACGTCGACGGCTACATCGATCTGCGCGAGCGCAGCCGGCTGCCGATCGTCCTGCACCACTTTCCGCTGGGGGCGACGTACGAGATTTTCCGCAAGCCTGCCGACGCCTGCATGCTCGGCCATGCCCACATCGGCGACGCCATCCGCAAGGCCGGCCTGTTCGCCGCCGGCAACTGCCCCTTCATGCTGCAGAACGTCGGGGGCAACATCACGAGAGCGATGACCGTTCACATGATGGCCGCCTTTCCGACCGCCGCCTTTCACTTCT
>JAPOZF010000750.1 GCA_026706165.1 Gemmatimonadota bacterium | reverse complement strand
CGAGGCCGGGCCGCTCCGACAGGTGCAGATGCCCGTCGCGGATGTCGAGAGGGTGGTCGATGAAGGCGCTGTAGGCGCCGAGGTCGGCGCGCATGGTCTCGAGCCTGTAGAAGTTGGGCACCGTCATCATCACGTGCGCCCCGGCGAGGACGTTCACCGGCCCGGAGGCGTCGTGCGGCGAGACCGGGATGTAGAAGGTCTCGGCGAGACTGGAGATCTTGCGCAGCTCGGTGATCCCCCCGGTCCAGGTCACGTCCGGCATCAGGTAGTCGGCCAGGCCTTCCTGCAGCACCGGCAGGAAGTCGAAGCGGGTGAACAGCCGCTCGCCCACGCAGATCGGCACCGGAACCTCCGACCTGACCTGCCTGAGCGCGGCGTAGCTTTCGGGGGGCACCGGCTCCTCGAACCAGCGGATGTCGTACTCGGCCAGGCGCGTTGCCAGGCGCACCGCGGTCGGCACGTCGAAGCGGCCGTGGGCGTCGATCAGGAT
This sequence comes from Gemmatimonadota bacterium, assembly GCA_026706165.1. The sequence goes on along the minus strand of JAPOZF010000750.1, from coordinate 1,552 downwards.
CTCGATGTCCGGGCCGACCGCCTCCCGGATCGCCGCGACCTTTTCGATGCCGGCGTTCTCCGTCGCCCCGTCCACCTCGCCGCTGAGGTATCCGAAATAGGTCCCCTCCTCTTCCGTCAGCGGGAAGGGATCGGTCTTGAGCGCCGTGTGGCCGAAGTCGGCGATCGCCCTGGCGGCGCGGGCGGTCTCTTCGACCGTGCGGCCGTTGGGGTGCGCGTAGAGGGAGATGCGGTCCCGCACCGGGCCGCCGAGAAGGTCGTACACCGGGCGTCCGGCGACCTTGCCGCGGATATCCCACAGCGCGATGTCGATGCCGCTGATGACGCTGGTCACCGCCCCGCGGGAACCCATGTAGGTGTAGTTGCGGAAGATCTTGTGCCAGACCGCTTCGATGTGACTGGCGTCGTCGCCGGCGACGAGCTCGTTGGCCTGCGCGAGAAGGGCGGCGACCGCGGCGTTGTGGGCCGGCGTGGAGTTGGTGACCTCTCCCCAGCCCGTCACCCCTTCGTCGGTCTCGACCTGGACGAAGATGTAGGGGCGCTCGGCCCCCGGCGGTTCCCCCGCCGAAGCCATGAAAGGCTGCGGGCCGCGGATCAGCCAGGGAGTGACTCTGCGGATTCTCATCGCCGCTCCTTTTTCGGTGGCGCCGCCGGAAGGCCTTCGCTGTCGAAGACGCCGACGCGATAGTTTCCCTGCGGGTTTCCGGCGCCATTGTACGAGAAGTACTTCACGTGTGTGCTCGGGACGCCGAAGCTTCTCGTCACCGCGCGCCCTTCTTCATCCTCCTCCTCCTGCCACATGCGCAGCCACCGCCGCACCTGCTCTCCGCACTCGATCCTGCCCGCCGCTCCCGCCTCCTCGAGCTCGGCGGCCGACATCCAGCGATGCCCGGGCGTACTGCCGTTCCCGCTGACGATCTCGGGGGCGGCGTCCGCCAGACGATGGCCGTAGACCCGGCAGCGCCAATCGCCCCCATCCGCAGGCCAGGCTGCTCGCCGGCCTGTTCGAGCACCGACCCCATGACGTTGCAGACGTCAAGTATGCCCGCTGATTCGTCCTCGGCCGCGGAAAACCTCGGCAGCCCCCAGCGGTCCCCGCCGTCGCCGAGCACCAGCACCCGTCCTTCGCTGTCCTCGATCAGCAGCCGGGCCTCGTCGACTCCCCCCACCGGGTGGTTGCGGATTGCGGCGTACCTGCCGTCGCCCCGGTGCCAGGGAACCAGGTGCCTGGCCTCCGGCGGCAGAAAGTCGTGGACCTGGGAAGGGTAGATCGTCGGCCCGCAGGCGGGGGGAGAGGATCTGGCGTGGAACTTCATGTAGAGACCGCAGCGGTCGGTGTCGCCGAAGTTGGGCCGCGCTTCGTGCCAGGCGAAGCCGTTCATCAGGATCGCGTCCCCCTTCTTCAAACACGGGTCGTCAAAGGGGATCTCGGCCGGCAAGGGGACCTGCGCGGCATCCACCGAGTGCACGCGCCCGTCCGAGGGAAGCACCTTTGTCCTGAGGTGGGAGCCGGGAGACACCGCGAGCGGGCCGGCTGCCTCGGTGTAGTCGAC
>JAPOZF010000195.1 GCA_026706165.1 Gemmatimonadota bacterium | reverse complement strand
GGCGCCAGTACGCCTGGGTCGGCTCGAAGCCGCGGCCGAGGTGCCAGACCACGGCCCCGCCGGCGTCCCCTTCCTGCTCCTGCCAGCAGCGCACCGCGGCGGCGGCGGCGTCGACTTCCCAGGTCAGCCGGAGGGTGGAGCCGCCGGCCAGCGCAAAGGTCTGGCGCAGCCGCGCCACCACCGGACCGCCGGCGAGGACCTCGCAGCGCAGGTCTTGCTGTGCCGGCGTGCCGTTGGCGAAGGAGGAGCCGCCGAACCAGATACCGTCGACTCCGCGGACGGCGACTATCGGACCTGCTTGCGGGTCGGCTCCCTCCCAGCTCAGGCGCAGGCCGAAGGAAGCGTTGGTCACCTCCGCAACGCCGGGGGAGATTTTCAGGGAAAGGGGAGTGTCCGGGGGCGCCGCAGCCTCGCGCAGGGCGAAGGATTTGCGCGCCCCCGCGGGCAGATCGGTGACCCAGGCGACCTTCGGCTCGGATTCATGCAGCTGGGCCGCCGTCGTCCTGCCGCTTTCGTCGACTACTTCCAGATGGGCCGCGCCGGGCATCGACTCGAGGTCGCGCCACACCACCTCCTCCGGCCAGTCGTGATCGACGTATTCGACCAGGTCCCATTCGTCAATCACCCGCATCCGTGTCTCCTCTGCCTCTGACTCACCCCGCGTCATCGGATGCTCAGCTCCTGTCGGACTTCCCCGGAGGAGGTGCGCAGCCTGACCTTCCACGACGTGAAATCGCCGTCGACGCTGACGTCGGCTTCGCCGGCGCCGGTCTGCAGCTCGAACCCGTCGTGGTCCGGTTTGACCGCGATCTCCGGCGGCGGGCCGTCGGAGCGATGGGCCGTGAGCATGGCGAGGAAGGGCCTGCCCGGTTGCGCATGAGCGCGCAGAATCATCGCATGCTCCCCCCCGGTGCGGGCAAACAGGTCCCCCTCGCCGATGTCTTCGCGGGACCAGTACCAGGTGCGCTTGTACTCCCCCATCTGTCCCCGTTCGTATTTGCCGAGATGGGCAAAGCCGCTGGTGAGCAGGTCCGGCTCCTGCGGCCGGGCGAAAGCGACGGCCAGGTCGATCCCGAGCTGGCCTGTGAAACGGGCGGTGGTCCCGGTCGCCCGCACGTTGTCGGCCAGAACGTGAACGCTCCAGTCGGTGGGCAGGGTGCCGGCGATGTCGTCGAGCAACACCAGAGTCTCCAGGGGCTTCAGGTACAGCAGGTGGCGGCGCCAGCGGTGTTCGGGCACCTGCTCCCACGGGGCGCGGTCGTATTCGAACACCTGGTATCGAAAGCGCCGCGGCCATTCCGGGACTTCCTGCAGCTCGGAGATGGTCTGCTCGGCGCAGAGAAAGTCGATCCCGGGCGAAAACCGGTGGGCGAGGAAGCGCCCGGGATTGCGGCGGTCCTGCCTGTGGTCGATGGAGATGCGGTTGTTCATCCAGGGCTGGTCCATCATCGGGCTGTACCCGGTCATGTAGTCGATCAGCATCGGAGTGCCGTACGCGTACCAGATGAAGCTCCCCTCGTCGCCGTCGAAGTGCCCCCGGTTCTTTCCGGTCTTGAACATGAGGAAGCCCTCGGTCCCCTTCCCGTCCCCGTGGCGGTGCCTGAGCATGGCGCCGGTCTTGCCGCACATGCGCGAGTCCGCGACCTCGAGTTCGAGATCGTCGTCGAGCAGGTCGCGGTCGATGAAACAGAGCGGTTGGGCCCAGACGGTACAACCGTGCGCCCCGGCGTCCCGCCAGTTGATGATATAGGAGCCGCAGGCGCGCCAGGCGCGCATGCAGCGCAGGCTGAAGCCGCGGTCGATGGGGCGGTACACCTTCGCCGCCAGGGCGAGGAAGGCCGACTGGGAAAAACCGCCGGAGGAACCGGAAGCCGTATGCCCGAGCGGCGGGTACATGCGCTTGTTCCTGTTGCGCGGATCGGGCGGCGTCAGGGTATCGATCCAGTACTCAAGGGCCTTGCGGAACCGCGGCTTTTCGAGGAACGGCCGGGCCTGGTCGGTGCCCATGATCAGGGCGCACTGCAGGAAATAGCCCAAATCGATT
>JAPOZF010000501.1 GCA_026706165.1 Gemmatimonadota bacterium | reverse complement strand
ACGTAGATTATAATTTCGAAATCTTCGTCATGAACGCGGACGGCAGTGGCTTGGTCAACGTCACCAACCACCCCGCCTTCGACGGCGATCCAACCTGGTCTCCGGACGGCACGGAGATCATCTTCGTGTCGAACCGCGATGGAGACATGGAAATCTATAGCATGGCTGCCGATGGTTCAGCAGTCACCCAGGTTACGGCCAACGAGGTGACGGACACGGAGCCGGCGTGGTCGTCCGACGGAAAGATCTGTTTTGTTTCGGATCGCGAGGCGCGCGCGGCGGAGCCGGTTGTGCGCTAGACCGGTGGGAAGGCGGCAGCTGGCGCCGGTGAACTTCCGGTTATTTCCCGGCCTCCAGTTTTCCGGTAGCTCGACGCGGGTTTCCCCGCAGTTTTCGCGCAGCTTTTCCAGGGCGCGGTTGCGCAGCTGCCGGACCCGTTCGCGGGTGACTCCCAGGCTTCCGCCGATCTGCTCGAGGGTCATCGGCGGCAGGTTGCCGAACCCGTAGTAGTCGCGGACGATCCGGTACTCGCGCTCGTCGAGGACCTCGAGGCAGTCGGCGATCCTGCGTTTCGTCTCGCGCTCGTCCAGAGTCTCGTCGACCCCCTCCTCGTCCGACCCGATCACGGCGTGGAGGGTCGTGTCCTCGTCGGGGAAGACGGGAGCGTCGAAGGAAAGGTCCTGCTGCGAAATCCGCAGGGCGTTTCGCGTCCGCTCCCGGCTGATGTCGACGTGTTCGCTGAGCTCGATTTCGGTCGGCTCCCGGCCGAGGCGCTGGGCCAGCACCCCCGCCTCTTTCTCGAGCTTCTGCAGGTCGTTCACCTGGCTCATCGGCGGGCGGGCGATCTTCCCCTGCTCGGCGAGGGCCTTGAGAATCGCCTGGCGGATCCACCAGACCGCATAGGTGATGAACTTGAACCCGCGGGTCTCGTCGAACCTCTTGACCGCCTCGAGCAGACCGACGTTTCCCTCGGAGACCAGCTCGAGCAGGGAAAGTCCGTAATCCTTGTACTCCCGGGCGACGCTGACGACGAACCGGAGATTGGCCGTGATGACCTTTTCCCTCGCCTCCTCGTCTCCCTGCTTGATGCGGGTGAACAGGTCGAACTCGTCCCGCCGGCTCAGCGGCTGGGTGTCCCTGATATCCCGCCAGTAGATCTCGGTCAGGTTCTCGACCTTGTCCCGCTCCTTGGTTCCAGGCATCGACATTCTCCAGAATTCCGCCAGGGCGGTTACAGTCCTCATTTGACGGCTCCCCGGGATACCTGGTTCCCGGGCTGCCGATTCTGAAATATAACCTTTACGTTAACGTTAAACTTCGACATGACCGGCAACCTTCGCAAGTCTTTTCGGAATCGGAGGGTGATGAGGTTTGCGAGAGGGGGATCACCGCGCACTTGCCGCATGGTAAGTCGGGAAGCGGTAGCGGCCCCCGCGGTTGGGGGAGTCATCGGGCGGGGCAGTCCACGGAGGCGAACCGAAGCTCGCGCCAACGGACCGGTGCACTCCTGCGCCCGGGCGGCGCGGAACCTCGGGAAAGTTGGCGGCGAACCGCCGCAGCGGGTGAGCTGTCGAATGGCCGGGACAACTGCACGAGGGCGGACCAGAGTCTGCGCCAGGCCCTTCTTACCCGTACGGAAACGGCCGGGCGGACCGGGGGCTTGTTACGCTGTCGGAGGACGCCGGCGCAGGGCCTTCTTCAGCGACTGGTTCCGCTTCTGCTGGATTCGGCGGGCCTGCGAGGCCGGGCTGGGACGGGTGCGCTTGCGCGGTTTCGGGGGCGGGCGCAGGGCTTCGGCGATCTCGCGGACGAAGCGGTCGATGCAGTCGGCCCGGTTGCGCCCCTGGGACCGGAAGCGGGATGACCGGATCGCCAGGATGCCGTCCCTGGAAACCCGGGAGCCGAGAGCGCGGAGAAGGCGGCTTCTCTGCCCCTCGTCGAGGGACGGGCTCCTGCGCACGTCGAAGCGGAGCTCCGCGCGGGTGTTGACGCGGTTGACGTTCTGCCCCCCGGGACCGGGACTGGCGGTGAAAAGGAAGCGCAG
>JAPOZF010000197.1 GCA_026706165.1 Gemmatimonadota bacterium | reverse complement strand
AAGGCCCCGAACCCGGTGAACCCCAGGCGCGGAAGGAAGGGCTCGGGTGCGTTGTAGACCGCGGCCATGTAGTTGAAGGGCCAGTGAGGGGCGCCCCAGTAGTACCAGCCGTGCAGGTTGATGCCGCCGTAGGTGTAGGCCATCCGCATCGTGAACCAGATCGATCCGGCGAGGCCGACGCATACGGCAAGGGCGATCACGAGGGGGATGCCCCGGTAGCGGCGGTCCTGCCCCTCCTCGCTCGTCAGCTTGAGGGCATGGACCGCGGCGTTCATCATGTTCGCGGCGGTTTCACCCATCCACACGGTGCTCAACCCGAGGCCGGTCATGTTCTTCAAGCCGAGAACCTCCGGCCCGAACCCGCGGGTGATGAAAGCCTGCGGCACCATCGGCGTCTGCACTCCGGGCAGGCCGGCCTCGGCCACGACCCGGGACAGCCCGATGAAGACCCCGAGGGCGCCGAACACGAGGATCGCCGATACGTAGAGCGACAGGCCGGTCAGGGTCAGCCAGGCGACCATGAACGCAACCCCGGATACCAGGAAGGCGAAGGCGAGGCGGGGAGGCAGCACCTCGCGCCGGCGGCCCGCCGGCTCGCCCGTCATGGCCTGGCGCCAGAGCCCGCGGATGTGCGGCAGCGCCGTCCAGACCAGGAACAGGACGAAGACCATCATCGCCCCCGCCTGCTGGTAGGCGAGGATCATCGGGCCCGCACCCCCGGAGGTCCACACGTCTCCGGAGGCGATGCGAACGCCTGCGTACGCCATCGCGATGCGCTCGCCTTGGCAGAAGAGGAAGAAGAACCAGATGCTGAAGGCGACGTTCAGCGGCATCAGGTAGGCGAGGCCGAGGGCGGGGAAATTGAGGCGGATCGGAATCGACAGCACGTCCCGGGACACGGTGTAACGGTCCCCGAGGGAGACCTGCTGGAAGAGGTCGCTGTAGTTGCCCAGGGAGTTCCACGTGTGCAGGAGCAGCGGCACGGCGAACCCGAGCCACATGAGGCGGCTCCTGAAAAGTCTGCCGACCAGGGTCCGGTCGGCGTCCTCGTCCTCGACCATCGCCAGGGGCAGCCGGGTCAGGGGGTACACGAGGCGCTCGTTCTCGACCCACTGACCCCGGAGCAGCACAGCGAGGCAGAAGAGGACGCCGTAGAACACGAGCAGGAAGCCGATCCAGGCGGCCAGCGGCCTGGTCCAGGCCTCCCAGGGAATCCCCATGCCGCGGGGAAGCCCCTCGTAGAACAGTCGCACCGCCTCCCTGTCCCCGGGCGAGAGCCAGGGGTCGAGGTGGGGCCCGAACAGGTTTTCCCAGTTGTTCTCGGGAGTGGCGTAGTACACGGCGCCGCTGATCACCGAGAGGAAGGAGCCGGTCAGCCCGGTGGTGACGACGACCGAGCCGGCGAGCATCATGACGTACACGGTGACAAGCTCGGCGCGGCCGAAGGCGAGGCGGCGCGAAAGCAGGCGCAGCAGCGGCTGCGCCAGGGCGGCGACGGCGAACAGCAGGAACACGGCGATGACGGGGATGGCGTTGCTGGTCAGCTGCGAGCCCTTGACGGCGAGGATCGCCCAGGGGCTGACGACGCTGATGGCGGCGACCAGGGCCGCTCCCGCGAGCACGGCGCGCAGGGTGACGCCGCGCGCGGGTTCCGGGGTCATCGGGGCAGGTGGTTGCGGAGGGCCTTGAGATCGTTGTCGGTGACGCCTGCCGGCACCTCGACGGCCCTGCCCTCGCCGGAGGGATGCAGGAAGAAACCCGTGTCCCGGTCCAGGGTGATCTGGTGGCCGACCCTGGCGGACTTGAGAGCGGCGAAGATCGCCCACATTGCCGGCAGGGCCTTGTCGAGGCGGCACTCGTGGGGCCTGTCGTCGTCGTCGAGCCAGGCGGCGACGGCCGCGGTGAAGTCGCGCTGGCCGGCGTGGATCTGGGCGTACAGATCGGTCGGCGCCTCGAAGACCTCGGCCTCGCCGCGCACCTGAAAGCCCCAGGTGCCGGCCTGCTGGGTCCAGGCGACACCGTTCGAGCAGAAGATGTCGAGGTCG
>JAPOZF010000776.1:1827-2048 GCA_026706165.1 Gemmatimonadota bacterium | reverse complement strand
TCTTCGCCGAGCGCCTCGACCGGCGCGCCGGCATCATCGCCCTGCTGCCGCTGACCGCCTTCGGCGTCTTCAGCGTCCTCTACTGGCACTTCACCGAGCAGGCGGGAGCCGGAGACCTGCGCTACTACATCGTCGCCCAGGGCTACCCGATCCTGTTCGTACCCCTCATGGTCCGCCTGCTGCCGTCGCCGTACACGCGCGGGTCCGACTTCTACCTGGCG
>JAPOZF010000776.1:0-1817 GCA_026706165.1 Gemmatimonadota bacterium | reverse complement strand
ACCTGGCGGCCCTGTTCTACGTGCTGGCGAAAGCGGCCGAGCTGTTGGACCTGGCGGTGTACGAGGCGGTGGGGTTCGTCAGCGGCCATACCCTGAAGCACCTGTTCGCGGCCCTCGGGGCCTACTGGGTCCTGCGCATGGTCCGGCTGCGCCGGCGGCTCTGACCGTGGCGGGATCTGCCGCGGCCGCCGACTCACTGCACCGGTGTTTTCGGCCGCATGCTGCTGAACCCCCGCAATGGTCACCCCAGGTCTCGGGCCCCTGGCTGGCCGGCGCTTTTCACGCACCCGGCTTGTTCGGCGGCAGACTGCCGCACTCCCGCAGCGCAGATTTCAGGCCCCCGACTGGGCAGGCCCTTTTCACGCACCCGGCTGTTGCGGCGGCATTCTGCGAACTCCCACAACAGCAAGTTGCGGGCCGCTGGCGAGGCAGGCTTTTCACGGTCCCCGGTGATTGCCCCGGCCGCGGGTTCCTGTCCTGTACCAGGATAGCCCTGCGTCGGTCCTTCCCCGCACCCGGTTTCCCCGGCCGCGGGCCGCGGGACTCCCCCCTGGGACCGCGCCGGAAGTTGCCGGTCCCCGGGGCCGTGGCTATTCTAGGCGCCCCCCGGCAGGAGCCTCCGGTTCGCGTTCCCGCCGCCCCATCCGGCCCGTGCGGGACGTGTCCCTTTCCCGAAACAAAATCAAACCTCCGACCCAGCCCGTGATCAGCGACGGCAGGATCAGGCCCCGGCCCCGTCTGATTTCCAGTTGAAAGCGGACAGAAAAGCATGCTGCAGCTGACCGGCGTATCCAAGTCGTTCGGGGACACCGCGGCCCTGCGCCCGACCGACCTGACCGTCGAGGCCGGCGTCACCACGGTGCTGATCGGTCCGAGCGGCTGCGGCAAGTCGACGCTGCTGCGCCTGATGATCTGCCTGATCCGGCCCGACGCCGGGACCGTTTCCTTCGACGGCAGGGCGGTCGACGACGGCCACGTGCTCGAGCTGCGCCGCCACATGGGGTACGTGATCCAGGACGGGGGCCTGTTCCCGCACCTGAGCGCGCGCGACAACGCCGCCCTGCTGGCGCGCCACCTCGGCTGGGACGAGGACCGCGTCGAGGCACGCCTGCGCGAGCTGGCGGAGCTGACCCGCTTTCCCTTCGACGGGCTCGAGCGCTTCCCGGCGCAGCTTTCCGGAGGCCAGAAGCAGCGGGTCAGCCTGATGCGGGCGCTGATGCTCGACCCGGAAGTGCTGCTCCTCGACGAGCCGCTGGGCGCCCTCGATCCCATTGTCCGCTCCGAGCTGCAGGGAGACCTGCGCGACATCTTCAGGGCCCTGCGCAAAACCGTGGTCGCCGTCACCCACGACATCGGCGAGGCCGGCTTTCTCGGCGACCGCCTCGTGCTCCTGCGGGAGGGGGAGATCGTGCAGCAGGGGTCGCTGCGGGACCTGGTCGAATCGCCGGCGGATCCGTTCGTGTCGCGGTTCATCAACGCGCAGCGGACGCCGCTGGAGGTCCTCGGGGGGGAGTCATGAGCCCTTTCGGTCAGAACGCCGCCGTGGCGGCAGCAGCCACCCTGCTCCTGGCAGGGACGGCCGGTCCGGGAGCCGGCGCCGAGGCTCCTCAGATCCGCGTCGGCTCGAAGGCGTTCACCGAGAACGTCATTCTCGGCGAGATGGTGACGCAGCTGGCCGCGGCCTCCGGGGCCGAGGTCGACCATCAGCGCGAGCTTGGCGGCACCCGGGTCCTTTGGGAGGCCCTGCTGCGCGGCGACCTCGACGCCTACCCCGAGTACACGGGGACGATCAGCCAGGAGATCCTTTCCGGCCGCAA
>JAPOZF010000630.1 GCA_026706165.1 Gemmatimonadota bacterium | reverse complement strand
CCGAGGCCCGCATCCAGCAGACCCTCGGGGCGCCGCAGCCGATCTACAACGGCGGCCTGCTGCGCGCCCGCCTGAGGGACTACGACGCCCGCGCCAGGCGCCCCGGTCTGCCTCCCGATGTCGCCGCCCTGGTGACGAAGCTCGAGGCCGGACAAACCGGGGTGCGGCTGGTCAACCTGAACTCGAACGCCGGCCGCGAGCTGGTGATCCAGGCCGGGGCCTACGGAGAGCACCGCTTCTCCGGGGTGCAGTACACCGCCCTGAGCAGCCCCTACCCCGGACCTCCGGCCCACTACGCGGGGCCGCCGGTGACCGAGGAGACGCGGAGCGCGGACTTCACCGGGCAATACCTCGGGGTCGAGCTGCCTCCCGGCACCGAGGTCGCCCTCGACCTCGCCACCGACCGCTACGCCGGCCAGCCTTCCTGCGCGGGCCTGTATTGAGGAGGAATCCATGCCAGGCGACACTCTGATCACCGCCGACCTGCCGTCGGTCTCGCAGCCGAACTGGGCGCTCTGGGAACGCGCCCTGTTCGAGGCCATGAACGAGTCCGTATTCCCCTACCTCGACCACTTCACCCGCGACGACGGCGAGTTCATCTGGAAGGACGAGTGGGGCGGCGGCAGCCACGACGACTTCTACGAGCCGTTCTTCAACTGGCCCACGGTGTACCTGATGGGAGGGGGCGACCACCTGCTCGACCTCGCCCACCACCAGTGGAACGCCGTCACCCGGCAGCTGACCCGGCTCGGCACGGTCTACAAGGAGTACGGCCTCGACGCCGACAACATGCACCAGTCGGAGTGCGACATCGCCTTCTACAACCTCTGCACCGCCGACCCGCTGAGCCCGATAAACGAGGTGCGCGCCCGCCGCTTCGCCGGCTTCTACCTCAACGAGGATCCGGAAGCGATCAACTGGGACCCGGATCTCAGGATCGTCTTCAACGGCCACCACGGCAGCCGCGGGCCCCACTACCGCCCCCTGTCGGATCGCGAGAACGCCAGCTACAGCCCCCTCGGCGGCAGCATGGAGCGCTACAGCCTGCCGTTCTTCGACCTGCCCGGGATCGAGAGCGTCCAGGACCTCGCCGACCCGGCCAAGGCCAAAGCCATGGGCCAGGCCCTGTTCGACCGCTGGTACAAGGGGGACACGCCGACCAACCTGTCGCTGACCTCGCTGATGACCAACGCCTTCCTGCTGACCGGCGAGGAGAAGTACCGCGACTGGGTGGTCGAGTACACCGGCGCCTGGCACCAGCGCGCCCGCGACAACGGCGGCCTGCTGCCCGACCAGGTCGGTCACAGCGGCAAGGTCGGGGAATACCTCGACGGCAAGTGGTACGGCGGCCCCATGGGCTGGACCTTCCCGCACGGGTTCCTGACCATGCAGTTCGCCGTCCTCGACGCGGTCGCCAACGCCCTGCTGATCACCGGCGATTTCGGCTGGCTCGACCTCGCCCGCGTGCAGCAGGAGCGCATCCTCGACATGGGGGAGATGCGCGAGATCCGGCGCGGGGAGATGAGCGTCAGCGAGCGCTGGGTGGAGCAGTTCGACGCCCTCGAGCCGGGGCAGAAGACCCTGCTGGTCCCCTACCGTTACGGCGACGCCGGCTGGTTCGACTGGCAGCCGATGCTGTCCGTGTACCCGGCGACCTTGTGGTACCTGTCGATGGAGGAGCGGGACTGGCGCAGCGTCGAGCGGGTGCGCGAGGGGGACGTCCACGACTGGAACTCGGTGTTCGCCTTCCACAACAAGGAGGACTCCGGCCACGAGCAGCCCTGGCTGCGCTACCTGGCAGGCGAGAACCCCGACTTCCCGGAGCGCATGCTGCACGCGACCCACCAGATCGTCACCCGCCGCAACGCCCTGGTGCGCGAGGACCAGGACGTCGGCACCCGGTTCCACATCCACCAGTGGCAGTGGGGCAACCCGCTGTCGTCCGAAGCGCTGATCCAGCTGACCCTGGGGGGGCCGCAGCCGATCTACAACGGCGGCCTGCGGCACACCCGGGTGCGCTACTACGAGTGCGAGCGCGGGCGGCCGGG
>JAPOZF010000220.1 GCA_026706165.1 Gemmatimonadota bacterium | reverse complement strand
GCGGCTGAAGACCCAGGGCGCGCGCTGCATGGACTGCGGGGTGCCGTTCTGCCACACCGGGGACACGATGAGCCGCAGCGACAAGGGGTCGGGCTGCCCGATCAACAACCTGATCCCCGAGTGGAACGACCTCGTTTACCGCGGTCTCTGGGAAGACGCCCTGGAGCGGCTCCACAAGACCAACAACTTCCCCGAGTTCACCGGGCGCGTCTGCCCCGCTCCCTGCGAGGGGGCCTGCGTGCTCGGAATCAGCGAGCCCCCGGTGACGATCAAGAACATCGAGGCCGCCATCGCCGACCACGGATTCGCCTCGGGCACGGTGCTTCCGGAGCCGCCGGAGAGGCGGACCGGCAGGAAGGTCGCCGTCGTCGGGTCCGGCCCCGCCGGCCTGTCCTGCGCCGCGCAGCTCAACCGCGCCGGCCACTGGGTCACCGTGTACGAGCGCGCCGACCGCATCGGCGGCCTGCTGATGTACGGCATCCCGAACATGAAGCTCGACAAGGCGGTGGTGACGCGGCGGCTGCAGCTGATGGAGGCCGAGGGGGTCGAGTTCGTGACCAACACCGAGATCGGCAAAGACATCCCGGCGCCGCAGCTGGTCGAGGAGTTCGACGCCGTGGTCCTGTGCGGGGGGGCGACCAAGGGGCGGGACATGCCGGTCGAGGGGCGCGAGCTCAACGGCGTCCACTTCGCCATGGAGTTCCTTACCGCGAACACCAAGAGCCTGATGGACTCGGGCCACGCCGACGGCAACTACATCTCCGCAAAGGACAAGCACGTCGTCGTCATCGGCGGGGGAGACACCGGAACCGACTGCGTCGGTACCTCGATGCGGCACGGCTGCAGGAGCCTGACGCAGTTCGAGATCATGCCGCGGCCGCCGGATGAGCGCGCCCCGGACAATCCCTGGCCCGAGTGGCCGAACGTCTACCTCCTCGACTACGGCCAGGAAGAGGCGGCCGCCCGCTTCGGCGAAGATCCGCGCACCTACCTGATCAACACCACGAGGTTCGTCGGCGACGGCGAGGGCAACGTCAGGGAGCTGCACACGGTGGGGATCGAGTGGGCGCCGGGGGCAAACGGCCGCATGGCGCCGCAGCCGGTCCCGGGGACCGAGAAGGTGTGGCCTGCCGATCTCGTGCTGCTGGCGATGGGGTTCCTCGGCCCGGAGGACACGGTGCTCGATCAGCTCGACGTCGAGCGGGACGAACGCTCCAACGCCAGGGCGGAGCACGGCCGCTTCGCCACCAGCGTCGAGGGGGTGTTCGCCGCCGGCGACATGAGGCGGGGGCAGAGCCTGGTGGTGTGGGCGATCAACGAGGGCCGCGGCGCCGCCCGCGAATGCGACCGCTACCTGATGGGGACCACCTCGCTGCCTTAGGAAAGCGAATCCCGATCGATCCGCTTCGTTGAGGAGAATGGAGTGAGTCATCCGATCTATCGAGTCGTTTCATTCGAGATTGTTGAGACCTACCAGATCAAAGTCAGATTCAACGATGAGACGACTCAAGTAATCGATTTTCGTCCAGTTCTCGAGGGCGAGCTGTTTGGACCTCTGATGGATAAATTGCTTTTTGATCAGGTGCGGGTTGATCCTGAGGTGCACACACTCGTCTGGCCGAATGGTGCTGATTTTGATCCTGCCACGCTTCACGATTGGCCGGCCCATGAGGAAGAATTGAGGACAATGGCAAAGCGTTGGTCAGAAGCACTGGCAGGAAATGAGTGAACAATAAACAAGAGGCGATGGTTGCCTCCTGACCTTCCCCCGGCAGCGGCTTGAGGTTGCTGCCCTCCTTTATCCTCGACGAATTGGGCCTCGGGGATACCGAGCGCTCCCCGGTTGTCCGAGGGGCGCTTTTTCATTGCCGCGCCCGCCGGTACGGAGAAGGGTCGGGCAGGGTGTCGGTAAGGGCGCTGCGGCCGGGAAACAGCAACTCGGCGCTGCCGGCGTCGACGGCGCAGACCAGACCGGCCGCCTCGTTGCGCACGAACACCAGGTCCCCTTCCCTGCGGCCCACGTGCAGGACGTCGACGGTACCGTCCTTGTCGG